>NZ_JAMYUA010000011.1:0-168893 GCF_040322715.1 Mesorhizobium sp. M0106
ATAGAACAGCACACCTGAATAGGTGCCCGACGTCGGTGCGCTGAGCTTGACGGTCGCCGTGCCGTTCATGCTAACGCCGGAGGTACCGGCCAGATAAATGACGACACCCTCGCCCGAAATATTTGCATTCGAGTTCGCTTTGAAATCACCGCCTTGAAGGACGTATACCCCGGGCGAGAGCGTTACATTGCCGCTCAAGCTGAGTCCCCTGCAGTATGTTCCAGGTTGCAACGCCGACTGATTGCTGTTTTGACAGGGGTTCGTGGCCGGTGGCGCCGGCAAGTCGGCAAAAGGATCGGCAGCGGGCAACGCCTGGGTTATCGGGCTGGCGCACACGGTCGTCACGGGGTTGCTCAACGAAACACCGCCTGCCGATACCAGGCAATCGACCTGCAGGCTTGCCGATCCTTGAAGCTTGATGGCGTCCGCAGCTATCGAATTCGACATCACGACGCAGCCGGTCAGTTTGAGGTTCGAACTGCCGGAAAAGAGCGCCGCTTTCGGAGCGGAATGATTGAGCGCCGTAAGGCAGGCCTTTGAACCATCGATGATAAGAGACACGGCTCTTGCCTGTGCGCCAACCGCATTTTGCGTGAATATCGATGTAAAAAACCGATCGAGGGTCTGATGAACGATGACCTCGACAGCCTTTTTCGCGACATTCGGACCGGAGGACGGGGGCGTGAAGATTTCGATTGTGCCTGTTGAGGGGTCCCAGCCATTCGTTGTCGCCGACAGTGTCGCGGCGGAGACAATCGTTGGCTTGTCGGATCCAGAAACCTTTTCCAAAGCGCCAGCATAGGCTGCCGCGTCTGCCACCGCCTGCAATTTCAGGCTGCTATAATACCAGTAGGATGTCTCGATACCGAGACCCGCTGCACCGACGACAATCGGCAATGACAGGGCAAAAATAGTAGCAACGTTACCGCTCTCGCCTGTTTGTCGCAGACGGCTAACAGACCGCCTCAAGATACGGGCACCCCATTCCATGAAAATATTTAAGCCAAGATGAATGAAGGAACGACTAAGGATTTCACTCCATTTGCTATGGTCACTCTTTAGCCCCGACCTGCACAAAGTCCGGCGACCAGCTGCTCGGCGTTGAGCGAGCTGGCAAGCCGGCATTCGCCCTCGTGGGTGAGATCCGCACCCGAGCGATCCGCGCGCGGCTACGGAAGCCGGGCCAGGAGCATGCCGGGCCGCCGCCAAAGCGGCATGAAGCGCCCAGCCACCCAATGGGCCAAGCCGGGGCTGATTGGCCCCGTAAAGCATCTGCACAGCGAAGAGGGGCTACGCAACGCCTCGCTGCTGGACTTCTGGGATCAGGATCAGGGTGACACCGGCCATGCCGCGCTTGACCCTTAGGCAAAGCCGCCTATGCTTAGCGCAAAGCAGAGTTGAGTTGTCGCAACGCCCCCTGGGCGGCCGACAGCCTGTGTTTTTCGAAGATTGCTAGCTTCTGCTGATAAGTGATCCGCACCTTGGCGTTGCACCCGTGGCATCTGAAGTGCGCGATCGTTCTTAGTGCAGAGCCTTTCCTTACTGCCGGATAGGAGCAATCCGGACAATTGAATGTGAGCGCAACATTAGACAAGTCTTTGGCTAAACCCATTTTCAGGTCGTGTCCCAGGATGTGGTGGAGCTGACGGCTTGGTCGCCGCGCTCTCCGGCATGGGGGCCGGGATGATCAGCGTGCCACCGCTGGCAGGCTGATGAGCGGATCATCGCTCATTTGGGTGGTGGTTTCCAGTGTCATGTATCTGGCTTGGACGGCCCATTCGTCGTTCTACGAGGCGGACGATAGCGTCGTCGTTGGGCAAGATGCCGACGACGTCGGTCCGCCGCTTAATCTCGCCGTTGAGCCGCTCTATCACGCGCAGAGTTCCAGGACTGATGCTCGGCTGGCGGCAGCTTGCTCGCCAGCCGAGTTGAGTTCAGGCGGTGGTCGGGGGAGACTGGCCAGCCACACGCTGGTGATTCCAACCTGTGCCGATGTGCCAATCAGCAACCTTCGTCGGTCTTTTTCACCTGGCCTGGCGCGGCGGTGTTGGCTGTCGTGTCCTGCTGACCTGGCGCCGCCTGCTGAGGGCTGCCAGTCTGCTGGCCGGGCGCGCAGTCCCTGGCCGAGTTCGGATTTGTGGTGCCGCTGGTGGTGGTCGTGTCGGTGCCCTGATCGCCGGACATGTTGGTCCCGCTGCCCGTCGTGCCGGTGCCCTGATCCGTCGTGCTGGGCATGGTTGTCGTGGTCGAGGTTCCGCTCGTCGAGGTTCCGCTCGAAGTTCCGCTCGTCTGGGCAAAGGAAAGCCCGGCCGACACAGCCAGCACGGCCGAAGCCAAAAGGATGCGTTTCATCTTCTTTCTCCTGTCTGAATGCGCGGGGTGCGCTGGCAAATCGAACAGGCAGACAGAAAGAGCGTTCCCCGATGAAGTTCAACTTTTGTAACTCTGACAACGATTAGCCTTTGAGACGATTCATCGCCCTTGGCTCCGCTGCGGCATGTTTGCCTTCGGTCTCCTTTGCAGATGCGCAACGATTAGACCGAAAAATGTCGCGATTTCGCCCATCGGTTGCATTCCGGCCTCGAACACGTTATTTTTGACGCTAGCGTTCCCGGGGGGGAAGGTGGATGAGCATCGTCCAAAGGGTCGGTCCAGTTCTAGAACAGGCGATTGCCGCAATCCTCAACAGGGCGGACCGGGGGGACACCGTCTCGGTCAAAGCCGCATTATGCCACGTTCGGCAGTCTGCGCCTGATTTGACAGTATGCGACGACCATATAACCGAGGCTATCGTCGAAGTCGCTGCGGCCCTTGACCTGTTGGTGGCTTTCGATAGTCGCGAGTAGTCGATCAATCGAGCGTAGCGGTTTGATAGGAACGGCCCGGCAGCCAATCGGGGGATGACCAGCGGCCGCTGGCGCTAACTAGCGGCAATTGGGTCGTTCACCGGTTGCGCAAGTTATAGGCCATCTCATGCATCATTGCTAATTTGGTAATCTGATTATGTTCCGTTGACCTAGCCGCCGGATCTCACGATCCAGACTCGGTTCCTTGCGTAGGTGGGCAGGCGCCGGCACCAGCCGGCTGGAGTTCATTGAGCCTTGATGCCGACTTTGGTCGAGAAGCCGCCCGAGGGCGACGCCTGGATATACGAGGTGGAGTTCGACGGCTACTCGGCCTGTCTGCCGGAAGGTCAGCATTTAGGTCGGCGTCGACCAAAAGCTTGGAAACCGTGTTGATCGGCATGTCGGCAAACGCGGGACCTTTTCTAGATCATTGCCTTTTTCTGCGCGACCCGACAGAATCACCTGAGCATGCCCTGTAATGTCACGAAATAGGGCAACATGACCCATCCATTGCTGCGCGTCTGTGTTCGGTATTACCTAGGGGCGAATTGACATTTTATCGATGGCAAACACCGGGAACCCAGTTGATGAGAGATCCGACGAGCATCGGCGCGAGCGCCGCCAACGTGTGCTAAAGGGCGGGACGATCATCACCGGGATCCAGAATTCCGAGATCAGCTGCACCTTGCGCAATCAGCATGAGGGGGGCGCTGAGCTGAAGGTCGCGCCCGATGCCCGGGTTCCCGATCGCTTCTTGCTCTACGTGTCGGTCGATGGAGTTGCCTATCGATCGGAGGTTCGCTGGCGTCGCAACGACCGCATCGGCGTCAAATTCACCGGCACCGAGCCAAAACCGAAACTTCACTACGGCTGACCGACGGTAAGATGAAAGTCAGACTTTTTCTGGCACTCGCCAGTTATTTTTCATGTCCCGAACGGCACAAGTTGCACCGCACATTCTTGCCGAGGACAGCCTGGACCGGACGTGAACTGCGCAGCCGTCCTTGAAACCGCTTTCACGGCTCTCATTCCTCTTGCATCGAGCAAGGCTGGACGGCTGAAGAGACTGCCACCGCACTTTGTAACTTCGCCAAGAGACCACCTTGAACAGCTCAAGGCGACGACATCGACTTAAGTTCGCCTAGCTGTGCGCTGTTTTGACATTTCGACATCGCGGTGTCGGATTATTTGCATGCAAACGAGTGTTGCGACGCCATCCTCCCTCCTCAACGTAAGATTCTGGGGAATGTATGACTCCGCATGACCGACACGCCGTTGAAATCGTCAGAGACAAAGACTGGTCGGTTCGCGTGACGGTCAATGGCACCACCACCACCGTCCCTTTTGCATCCGAGAGCTACGCGCGCTCGTTTGCAGATGGTCAGGCGTTCCGGCTTGGCGTTCAGGTGGCGGAGCTTAAGAAGGCAGCCTAGCTGCGCGCCGACCCGGTACAATATACTCGTCAAACGCCCCTTCGAATTCCCTCGTGCAGGCGACATCGCCCGGCTGGACAACAGCATCCCGGTCTGGAACGGCGCGCCAAGCCTATGATTTCGAGACAATCCGGCTTAATCATCAGTGTTCGCCGCGGTTCAATAGAGCTTGATCCAGGCCGGGGCATGGTCGCTTGGCTTCTCCCAGCCGCGCATGTCGACATCCACGCCGGCACTGCGCAGCCGGTCGGAAAGGGAGGGGCTCACAAGAAGATGGTCCATTCGCAGGCCGAACTCCGATCGTAGCCGCCCCAGTAGGCCAGTAGGAGAAATTCCAATAGGTGTAGATGCCCTTCTCCGGATGGATGCGCCGGACGGCATCGATCCAGCCCTTCGACCACCTTTAGCATAGGCCTGCCGGCATTCCGGGAAATAGACCGAAACGCCCAGCCATCGCCTTGGCACCACGACGTCGATTTGGGTTGGAACGACGTTATAGTCGCCGCAGAGAACACTGGGTGCCCCAATTCGAGCAAGTGCTGGCCGTAGTTGATGAGACGATCGAACCAGCGCAGCTTGTAGTCGAACTTTGGGCCAGGCGCTGGATTGCCATTGGGCAGATAGAGACAGCCCACAACGACCCCATCCACCTCGGCCTCAATATAGCGGCTGTGAGTGTCGTCAGTATGGCCAGGCAGGGCCGCGTCGGCGTTCCACAGGTTCCATTCCTCGGGCCAGGATCGCCACACCGTCGTAGGATTTCTGGCCTGCCAGATCGCGCCGTAACCCGCCTCTGTGATCCATCGATAGGAAACTTGTCCTCCGACGTCTTCGATTCGTGCACGCAAACGATATCGTAGTCGCTTTCGCCTAACCACTTCAGGAGCACAGGCAGTCGGCCGCTGACGCCGTTCATATTGAAGGTAGCGATGCATGCCCTCTCAGGAGGACCTCGCGGCAGCCGGTCATAGGCAATGTGGCCTATCCCCTGCGCTGAACCTCGAGCTCCTGATGTTGCAACTTCGCCAGCGTCTGTGCGGCCGAGCCTCACTTCCTGCCCAGCTTGTCGTCGACTTTGTTGCGAGTGTTGGCGACCGACTTCACCGCCGACTTGACGTCAGCTTTGCTGGCGCCGGTTTTGCTCGCCTCATATTTCATTTCGTGGTCCTGCCCACCAGCGACCCTTGGCCGGTCCTGGTCGCGTCCACGCGTTGTGCCAGTGTTCGCCATTTCTATCTACAACAATCGCCGTACCAGTCACCAGACAACGCGGCCGGACCCTTCCGGTTCAATCGTGGCGACGCGCGTGCCACGGAGCCAGCTCCCAGGCAGGGTATCGAATGAGCCCATGTATTCGGATCCGGCACGTCGCTACCGCGGGGGGAGCCTAGCGGCTCGAAGCTTGGGTGGGCGATTTCGACATGGATGATCATGCGCAGCCGTGCTCCTCTCGCTCAACACGTCACGCTCCGCTCGGGGAGGTCGACGCCTCCCCAAAGGCCCACCATCTCCTGATTGGCGTCGTCACCTTCCCAACTGGAGACGTGAACATCAGAGATCTTCCTCCCGGAACTCCCTGGCCGGACGACCGTTTCGCCTTGTGTAAAACAATGGAGGATATGTCATGGACTGGAATCGCGTCGAAGGAAACTGGAAGCAGGTCAAGGGTAAGATCAAGGAACAGTGGGGCAAACTTACCGATGATGATCTTGATCGCATCGCTGGCAATCGCGATCAGCTCGAAGGCAAGATCCAGGAACGCTACGGTATCGAAAGGGACCGCGTTCGGCAGGATATTGACGATTGGTATGATCGGCAAGTCTGGTAGGATCGCATCAGGCCGTCATCTACAGGAAGAGGTGCTGTTCCCCTCGGCGCTCCTTGGTGCGCTGGCAGTTGCAAGGTCAACCCGGCTTGTGTTGAGACAGCCAGCGGTCTGACCCGGCCGCTGCGATTGTAAGTGCCCAGCAGCGTTCCCCAAATCCTTTCGGGCGTTCTCGTCGAAGTGGCTGACCTCGCCTCGAAGCTCAAGTTCGCCCACGATCGAATAGGGAAGGAGCCAGTCCTGGGCGATTTTTTCGAGCTTGCTCGACCGTCAAATCACCGGACTTCCCGATCGAGGGTTTACGGCGGACGCCGGCATTGGTCCGGTATTGCAGCATGACGATCTTGCGCCCGGCCGGCGTGACTCCCTCACGAAGGCAGCCACGTCTCATCGTCAAAGCTAGCGGGTCAGCCTCGTCTGCCAGCTATTGAATCCTCGCCGCCTTCCTGACCGAGGCCTGAGGACGACTTCACCCATTTCCGTCAGAGGCCGGTTCTCTCTGCTGTCTTTTGTCGTGTTCGGCGGGATGTCGATGACGACTGGCAAGTCTGGTAGGATCAGAAAGCGCCATCGGATGCCAAGCTCATGCAATCCTTCTTCAGTCTGACCTGATCAACCCCAGCCGCCTCCCCCGCTTCCACCGCCGCCGCCACCGCCACCAGAAGGAATGACAGGCGCAGGAACAGGCTCGTCCTCAACCGGTATAATCACTTTCTTCGCGGTTTTTTGTTTGCGAACAGGCTTGACGACCTTCGGCGGAGGCACCCGGCGGAGAATCTTCGGCTGGGGCGTTTCGACCAGCGGCGTCGGTTCAACTCTCGGAACCAGGGAAGTGCAGCCCATGAGGCCCGCCAAGAAGCCGGATAACGCTGTTCCAAGTATTGCGTGTTTCAATACTCTGCTCGCCATTGTCTCCTCCTTGGTCAGAACAAGTCCCGACGCGGATTGGCTTCTTCCCAGACTCGTCTGGCCGCGTTAACCAGTTGAGTGTCTTGTGAACCGGACGCGGGAAGCTTCGATTTCAGTTCATGTCGCAGTTGCTTCAACGCCGCTGTTTTTGGCTTCGGTCCGAACTTTGCCAGCGTCCTCTGGGCATCCGGCAGTTCCTTGCGCACGTCAAGTGCGGCGGCAAGCGCAAGGAAGCGCACGGCAAGGGCCTGATCGGCCTTGTCGCCCTTTTGCATTTCGAGGGCCGCGCGATCGTAAGCTGCGGACGGATCTCCCCGAGCGATCCCAATTTCGAAGAATCTTTGCGCTTCTGCGAGGCTCCGTCCCACACCGACACCATCCCGATACATGCGTGCGAGGCTGCCGGGCGCATACGGCTGACCGAGATCGATTGCCTTCTGAAATAGCGCTAACGCCGTTTTGGGGTCCTTGTCCACGCCCTGCCCGGACAAGTAATTGCGCCCGAGCAGGTTCATGGAATACATGTCCTGCCGCTGGACACCGGCTTGCAGGAAGGCAACAGCGCGGGCCGGGTCAGCGGTTACGCCGTTGCGGCCCTCAGTGAAGATCGCGGCCAGATCGTTCATGGCATAGGTGTGCCCCATCGCTGCCGCCTTGAGCAGCAGGTCCAAACCCTTGCCGGTGTCGGGCTTGACGCCATAGCCATTGAACAAGGCGCGACCCCATGACGTCATTCCGTAGGGATCGCCTTTGTCGGCGGCCGCCGCGTAGAGGGCATTGGCCTGGGTGCGGTCCAGGGCCACGCCGGCTCCGGTCGCATACATGTAGCCGAGTTCGAACACGGCGCGTACATGTCCCTTCCTGGCCGCCTCCTCGACGGCTGTCTTGGCTTCTTCGACCTTGCCTGCCGCAAGCAGCGCCCGCCCCAGTTCATAGCGGAAGCGCGGGACTTCCGGATAAGCCTTTACCGCGGCCTCGCAAAGCTCAACCGCGCTAGCGCCAATTTCATTCGGCAGCAGGCCGGGGCTGACGCCTTGCAGATCGAGAGGTTCGCCGGCAGCCGTGTCGCACGGATCGATCGTCGGCGACAGTCTCATCGTGGCGGGCTTTGATGAGCTGCTGTCCGCCCGGATTTCGAAGCCGACCTCGACCTTGGCTTCTGCGCCGATCTGCGGTTCATAGCGCAGCCGGTCGACCTCTCCGGCCATCAGGCTCGACTGCGGCGACAGGGTTCGATCGGGCAGCGAGAGCGTTCCCGTTGCCGGATAACTCGATACTTTAAGGCTGACGGCGGAATCATCGGTCGGGAAATCCAGATTCAGCGCAACTGGACCCACGCCCACGGGAACGTCGATGTCGCGATTCTCGATCGCCTCGGCCGCACCGGTTATATGAATGCCACGCTCCAGCACCTGCTGCTTCTGCTCGGCCTCGAGCGAAGCCATGATCTGTTCGCCTTGCGCGCCTTCACCGCTCTTCACCCGAAACACGACGATGCCTTGGGTCTGGCCGCCCCAGTTGTCATGCGTCGCATAGGCCAGCATGTCGACCTCTTCCTGCGGGGCGACTCCCTTGGGAACATCCATCTGCAGGCGCGGCAGATCCTTGCCCTGGATCGGCACGCCCAACTCAACAGCCTTGCCGTCCAGCATCAAACGCCCCAGGGCGGGCGGTCTTTCGATGCTCAGGGTAATCGTGCCACCATCGACATCGACCGGTTCAGGCAAGCCCAAGTCGACGGGTCCGACTCCTGACAGCACCACCTTCTCCAGCACGGGCGGCAGCGATGGTCGATTGCTGCGGCGCATCAGGACGACTTCGTCGATCAGCGATGAGTTCTCCCAGGGAACCTGGAGGCCGTTTGTGGCCTCGACCACATCGCGGCGCACCGCCGCCATCACGGTGCGGATCTCCTGGTTCGGGGCCAGCGCGCGACGGGAAAACGCCGCCGAAAACGGGCTGAGTTCGCCGGCGCCGTCATAAGCCGCCGCCCCGGGTTCGGTGGCAAAGGCAATCAAGGTGTTCAGCGAGCTTCTCACCTGTGCGAGCCCGGTATTGCCGGCAGTGATGAGCTGGTCTCTCAGCCAATAATTCTTGCGTGGGAACGGATTGTTGCGGCAGGCATCGAGTATGATCACCTGAATCTTTGATTTCGAGCGTAACTGTTCCAGCACATCGTTGAGCTTAATGGCCTGGACTTCGATGTCCGCCGCCTGCTTCAAGGAGGCATCGACCGGGATCAGAAAATTTTCGCCGCCGATCTGAAAACCGTGGCCGGAGTAGTAGATGACGGCCAGTTCTGCGCCGTCTGCGGCGGCAAGATAGTTGCGGAACTGCTCCTCGAATTGCAGCTTCGTCAGATCGCTTGCGACGAAGACCTCGAACCCTGCGAGTCGAAAGGTTTTTGACACGTCCTCGGCATCCTTGGCCGGGTTCTTGAGTGCGGGGAATTGTCGGTACTCCGAGTTGCCGATGACAAAGGCGACTCTTCGGTCGGCGCAAGCGTCAAAGGTCGTGAAGCTCGCGAAGAGGAAGGCTGCGATGATTCCGCAAAGTCGGAGCATGGCAATTCCCTTGAACGCTATTGCCTCGCCCACAAGAATACGGCATGTGCTAGCAAGGTCCGTCACAGAGCAGGCAATCCGCCGAGACGGAAAGAGAGAAAAGCCGTCTCGACGGCGGGCATATTCCTCACTTGATCGAATGCTAAATTACATCAGGGACCGAGTGTCTGCAACGTCTGTCACACCTCCAGGCTACCGCCAATCCAATTCCGCCACTGATATCGGGAGGAGCAGCTGCGGGAGGCGAGGATTGCGGCTGCGAGTTTCTGGCATTTTTTCGGCTGGGAGCACCCTTTGCTCCGCGACATCGGAGGCGACAGTTGCTCGCCTGGGCCTCTGCAGTACGGTCACAGGCTCTTTGCAGACTCGGACTCGGCCGGAGTGCAAAAAGAGCTCCCCCAGAAGTTCAACGGTCGGCTGGGTGGCCGACGTCATTCGCTTAGTGTTCTTGTAATACGTGCTGAGAGCATGGAGCGAACCCTTGCCGCAATCTCCGTCGACGATCATGCGATAACAACCTAGGCGGCGCGAGCCAACTGACCGGAAGCGAAAACACCGAACGGCGTCGAGCCAGGGTCATCGCCCCTCGGCTTCTGCTGCGATCAGCTTGCTATGCTCCGCCTTGGGACCCGAGTGCATGACAGGTTGGAGGTTGCGACCGACGCAGCTGGTCCGCCACACATCGTTGGCCATCGCGTCTTCGGAGTCGACGCGAAGATCACGAACTGAATTTTCACCAAAGGACCGTGTGGTCCATCTAGGATCTGACGGCCGAGCCAGCTTTTATGCAACTTTCCTAAAATGGCCGGAACCGAGGCTCGTCCTGCGGCTTGAGTCGATTTCTGGAGTCGCAGATTCATGAGTAGCGCAAAGGACCGGCTTTCCTTCATCGAGTTTCAATCACCCACCCTGGTGGCCAAAGCTCCCGAAGACGGCGAATGGCTTCACGAAATAAAGTACGATGGCTACCGGACCCAACTCATCGTCGAGGGGGGAAGAGCACGAGCCTTCACGCGTCGCGGCTATGACTGGTCGCATCGCCACAAGAGCATTGTCCAAGCCGCGGCGAACCTGCCGATAAGGTCTGCGATCATCGACGGCGAAGCCGTTGTCCTCGGCGACACGGGTCTGCCGGACTATCAAGCCTTGGAGCGGGGAATTGGGCAACCCGAACTCGTCCAGGCTTATCTTCTATGCATTCGATCTTCTGCACTTAGCGGGCGCGACCTTCGCCAGCAGCCGCTGATTGAGCGCAAGGCCGCGCTGGAGAAGCTGCTGAGCGATACAGCGCCGAGATTGACCTATGCCGAGCACCTCAAGGTAAGCCGCAGCGACATGTTCGCTCACGCCTGCAGGATGGGCCTCGAGGGGCCCCCTGATCATCGACAAGTCGCCGCTGTCACTGCCTGTCGACAAGCCCAAAGCGAGCTGGGTCAGACCAGACGTTCTGGCGGAGGTGCAATTCACTGGCGTGACTGATCGCGGCATCTTGCGCGAGGCGGTGTTCAAGGGATTGCGCGAAGACCTCGTGCCTATCCAGGCAAAACCGCCCGCACGGTCGAAGCGACGGCTGGACCGGAACCATGGCGTCCCGCGCGAGAACATCCTGCAGCTGCTGCCCGATGCGGTCTCACCCTCCAAAGAAGAGCTCGCCGGCTACTGGGAACGGGTTGCCGATCAGGCGTTGGTTCATCTTGGCCGGCGGCCGCTGAAGCTGGTTCGCCATGCCTTCGGGGCCATCTTCTATCACAAGGGACCGCTGCCGGACATTCCCGCAGCAGTGCACCAATTGCGGGTCCACAAGCGCGAGGGTGGTGAAGGGGTGCGCGTGTGGGTGGATGATCTTTCCGGTTTGCTCGGATTGGTGGATTGGTCGAAATGGACGTCGTGGAGCTTCATCCCTGGAACGCTACGGTGGACGACATCGAGCATGCCGATCGCGTCGTTCTGGACCTCGATCCCGGCGAAGGCGTCGAATGGTATGAAGTCATCGATGCCGCTTTGGCGCTGCGCGACATCATGGAGGCGGCAGGTCTCGGATGCCGGCAAGAGCGTCATTCTCAAATTTGCAGGCAGAGTTGGCGAGCTTTGACATAAACCGCCTGCGAAACATCGTCGCTCGGCTGTGAGCCGTACCAAGGCGACGAGGACTGGAGGTCTCACTACTTCGCTGAGGAATGGCGCCAGCCAGTCCGCAGTTTCCCCGAGGACGCTGGGGCCCTCACTCACGATTTAGAGCTTCGTCAAGGCTTCGGCACCGCCGCCGCCAGATCGAGAGAACTGCACTCATGGTCATATCCCCACCGAAGTGGAGCATATCCAAAGTTCTTAGGCGCGCAAGGCGTGTGGCCGCGCCCGTCAGGCGGTCTCGAAGTACCAGTATTGTGTATGCTCACGCAGCCACGCGCTTTGAATGAACACAAAGGCAAAGAGTATTCCGCCGCGGCGGGTAATGACATTAGCTTCAATAACCCTGCTCGAAGTCGATCTTGTTGGACAGAGGCTCTCCTCTTGCGACTTGACCGCAGAGATCGGCGACCTGGTCAATTCCAGAATCTACCCAGAAGCTCGCGACATGAGGTGTGATGGTCACCTTGGGATGAGTCCACAACGGCGATGAAGTCTCCAGCGGTTCACGCTCAAACACGTCAAGACAAGCTCCAGAAAGCTGACCTTCGTCGAGAGCGCGGATCAGGTCGTCTTCGTTGACATGCGCGCCCCTGCCGACATTCACAAGGTAGGCACCTTGCTTCATTTTTTGAAAGGCACTGGAGTTCAGTATCCCACGAGTGTCACCAGTCAGGGGCAGTGAGCAGATAACGTAGTCCCGACTTGTGAGTGCGTCCGCAAGCTGGGCACGGCCAAAGTAACTATGTATACCAGGAAACGTCTTTTGATGACGGGACCAGACTGCCGTGTCGTAGCCCAAGTCCGCAAAAAGCTTTGCGGCCCAGCCACCGATCCGGCCCGCACCCAGCACCACAATTCTTGTCTCGGAGATCTTCCGTGGCGCGATCGGACTCCAAAGCTTGCGGGCTTGCAGACTCATGTAAGCCGCCACATGCCGTTGCTGGCACGAAACGCGAAGGACGGTGTATTGCACCACTTCCGAAGCCTGCTCACGCGTTGCGAGCCTGATGAGCGGAACACCCTTTGGAAAGCTCTGAAGATCAATGCCCTCGACACCGGCCCCCAAATAGACGACGGCGCTTAGCCCTGTCATAGCGTCAAAAAAGCCAGGATTGGCGCCCTTGTCGACCAGCACAATATCTATGTCACTCTTGTCCCCGGCATCTGGCCAGAGCCTGAACTTCAGCTGCGGCACACGGCGTTCTAACTCAGCAGCCCATACTTGTGCATCAATGTAGTCAGGGTACTCATTGACCATCAGAACGGTTATTGGTTCGTCGGACACTTCGCCCTCCCCGGTCTCAGGGGTCACGGCATCCCTATTGGGCCGCACCCAAGTTCCAGATGTCCCGATGCAGACGCCATGTCCCGTCGTCGCCTTTTTTCCAGACGACAATGTACTTGCCTGCGACGGTGGAGGGGTCGCCACTTTTGCTCGGCACACCGAGCGTAAATGCGCCAACTTCGTAGGCGAGATTCCCGCTCCCTTCCACTTCCAGCGCTTTCAGGGTGAGATTCTTCATCCCGGCCTTGATTGCGCCCTGCCAGAATTCTTCCACGCCCTTGCGGCCATCGACGCGCTTGCTATCGGGTGGCAGCAGGGCGGCATCGTCGGTATACATTTGACCCACCGCTGCTGCGTTTCCGTTGTTGAAGGCATCCATGAATTTTACCAACGCCGCTTCGATGTCCTCGCGAGCCGACTGGGCGGCCGCAGACAATGCAGACGAAAGAAGCAGCAAAGCAGCAAGTGCAAATGACTTAGCCAGTCTCATTTTGTCCTCCCTTTGCGTGCTCCACAGGCCACCCGATGGATAGCGCCCAATCCGAGTACGCCGCGGGCGCGCTCAAGGGCGAGGCGGATTACATTAGGCTTATCTGATATGACAGCGCAAGCACAGCTGCGGCCCTCTGAATGAACCGCAGAGCGGGCATCAACAGCGCCTAGGTAGGGCGGGAGGAGCTGCTTTCTGACGAGATGGCCCCGTGGTCTTCGGCTATCCGGTCCAACAGCTTACGCGAAGCTGCGATTACACGGGGGGTTTCGTCGATGGTCTGCCGAAGGTCTTCGATGTCTGCGCGCGCGCGGCGCTCATTCAATCGAGCAGCTACTATTTCAAACTTGTCCCAGGCGGAAACCATTTTGAAGACCCCTAGCGCTCCCGCAGCTCAAACTTGAGCATTGCCTCTGCGAACCTCTGGCCGCTTTCGTCGCGTACCTTCATCACAAACTCTCGATAGAGACGTCCGGCAGCTTATCTTTGGTGATTTCGACCAAGGCTCTTACCGCCTCTTGTTTTGCAGCTTCGAGGTCGGGCAGATCGGTGCCTTCGACGTCGGGGAAGACTTGCCCGTTATCGGTGAAGTCGAAGAAAATGCGAGGCATCCCCTACAAACACAATAATGCGGGAAAGGTTCATCTTGCTTCACGATTGGCTATGCAGCCGGCGCCCGCCGCTCTAATGCACGCAACCGCTAACGAGCGTGATCTGACGTCCAATGATGTCCGCGCATTTGGTTAAAAACGTACGCGGCCGGACTCATAGTCCCCATCGGCGTATCGTTATTCTTCCGAAAGGGGAGGCTTCCATGCTACCACTACCCCACGCCGTCGATCCAAAGATAGTTGCTGAGATAAATAGTCTGCTAGACCATCACGCCGGGGTGGTACCGGTCCCCGTTCACAAACTCGCGGCGGTTGTCCGGCTGCGCCTCAAAAGCCATCTTTCCATCGCGACTATCGAGGAGCTGATCGTGGACGAAGCCGAGTGTCGCCATCTGCCCATGCTGTTCGAACTGCCGGGAACGGAAGCGGCTGTAGTTTCATCCGCTCTGGGTCGTGCGACTTGAAGGTTAGGGGCTCGGGCATTGGGCTCTGCTAGGGGAGCCCGCCGCCTCGGAGGGATGGGCGACGGACCCCGCAGTGGCTGCACCGAGACGGATCGACCCCTGCAAGTCTTTAACCGGCGAGGGCCTGCATTTGTTCCCCGAATGCGTGCGGCGCTACGACTGTGTGTTCAGCCGGCTCGTCCCGCTCTAAGTCCCCTCATGCCTAGGGCTGAATGGGCCAGTTACCCGAGCCCGTTTCCAAACATTCCTGACGCCTAGTGCAACCATTCCCTGACCTGCGAGTTGCGCGACAGGCGGGGAACCTCGGCCGACATGAACAAAGCGCGACAAAGCTGGGCATAGGTCCCTTGCAGAAGCATTTTTTGGTTAACGGATGGTCCGCACCGCTGAGAGGATCAATTCCTCCAGATTGAACACTGAACTACTTGACCCGTTGCCCGGTCACGAACTCTTTTCGAAAACAGGCGATGAAGGCCCATTGCGCGTGATCTAGCTTCCTTCGTCGCAACGTATCGGGATAGCCGACATGCCATTGCCAGAGGAAATTTGGTGGGGCAGGTTTCCAAGTAACCTTTGATCCAAAGGCCGCATTGTCCGGGTCTGTGCGATCGAACCGGCAGTCGACCGCTACGGGCATCATGCCTTTCTTAGCCATTGCGTCGGAAACCCCGGAAGCAGTTCGCTTCGTAAGCCATCCATCCGGACCGCACCCGTCTACCTGTAAGTCGCACCGGAGTCCGGTCGCTGATATCATTCTAACGCTCACTGCCTTGGGCATAAGGCACCCGTTCAGGCTAGTTAGGCGGCGCTTACCAAAAAAGTGCTGTTCGAACGGAACACAGAAAGCGCAGGCAAGTTCGGTGGGCAGTGGAGGAGATTGCGCCATGAACAGTGTCATTTATCTCATCGGCCTTGTCGTCATCGTGCTTGCGATCCTCTCCTTCCTCGGATTCCACTAGGAGATACCATGCAGGACCAGGACGACCAGGGCCGTCAGACGGCCGATTTCGAGGCAGCCAAAAGCCAGCTTTCGGAAAGACTACAACTGGAAAAGCAGACCGCGACAGAGGCGCTCCACGATGCTCGCGACGAAATCACTAGGAAAGCCGCCGATTACGCCTCGGAAGCAAAGGAAGCGTTGTTCGACAAGGCGGAGGGAACGCAGCGCGACGTGAGCGCCAATCTGAAGGCTTTCAGCGGCGCATTGCGCGCGGCAAGCGAGCATCTTGCCAACAGCGATCAACGGACCGCTTCGAAATTCGCCCTCGACGCCGCAGGGGGGCTCGAGCGGCTTTCGTCGTCCTTGAAGGATAAACCGTTCGACGAGGTGCTTGGTGAGATCCGGTCGTTCGGCCGCGACAACTCGGGGGCGCTGATCGCCGGTTCCGTATTGGCGGGCCTGGCGCTGGGACGGTTCATCAAGAGCTCGCCACCATCTGTCTCGACCGGGACACCGGTCCAGCCGGGAACAGGCCAAGCATCCGAAACGGGTTCGAACTCTCGATCGGCAGAGGCACTAGAGCCGACGCCGCTACGATCCGATCAGTCCGGCGACGACTGGGCCAATGCAAGCCTGGAGCGAAACCCATGACAGACAACCAGGACAGTCGCAGCCTGACAACACTTGTGGGGGATCTCGCACAGCAGGTCACGACGCTGCTTCAAACCGAAAGCAGGCTGTTGCGAGCTGAAATTTCGGAAAAAGCGAGCAAGGCCGGCGCTGGGGCAGTTGAGGTCCTGGGCGGCGCCATTTGCCTGCTCGCCGCCCTGATTGTGCTCTTGCAGGCGCTGGTAATTGCTTTGGCGAGCGCCGGGCTCGGAGCCGGATGGTCCTCGCTGCTCGTCGGCGTCGTGGTGGCAGTACTGGGCGTCATACTCTTGCGCACCGGCACGGCAAGCATGGCTCCCTCGGAGCTGACGCCCGACCGCACGCAAGACCAACTCAAGCGCGACGCACGCGTGATCAAGGACCAGATAAGATGATCGACAAATCCTCAGCCGAACTCGAACGCGATGCCGACATTGCCCGAGCCAAGATAACGGACACCGCAGACTCGATCCGCAGCAAGATGACACCGGGTCAGCTGATCGACGAATTCACCGGGATGTTCACCGGTGAGGGGGCCGCCATGCTCAGCAACCTCAAGGCTCAGGTCAGGGACAATCCCCTGCCCCTTACATTGGTCGGCGCCGGCCTGGCGTGGCTGATGCTCGGCAAAGGCACTTCGCTAGACAGGTCAGCGCCAGGCGCGTATCGGAGCGGCAGGCCATCTGGGGGCTCCCGCAATTTCTCCGACCGGCAGAGCTTCGGCGAGGGCTGGCAGGAGTCGAGCAGCGAGTACTACGGTGCCGAAAGCGAAGCTGCCGGAGGCGGCTCCATGCTCTCAGATGCCGCTGATTCGGTGGCTTCGGTAGCAGGCGGTGCTACCGAAGCTGTTGCAGACCTTGCGAGCGGGGCTAGAGAAAAGTTGAGAAGCACGGGCGGACAAGTCGCCTTAGGCGTTAGTGATGCGGCTGCACAGGCGCGCGAGTCTGCGCTGGACTTGTTCCAGCGCGAACCTCTGGCAATGGCTGCTGTCGGCCTCGCCGTGGGCACCGCCATCGGTGTGATGCTGCCCCACACCGCCACGGAAGACGAGCAACTTGGCCGCTACAGCGACCAGCTCCGTGAGAGTGCCGAGGTCGTCCTCGAGAAGGGCATGGAGCAAGCCAAGCAGGTCGCCGCCGAAGCCTATGAGACCGTAAAGGAAGAGGCTGACCGCCAGGGCGCCAGCGGCGACGAGACGCTAGTCGACCGCGTCGGCGAAGTGGTAAAGAAGACGGCAAGCAAAACCGAGGAAGCTATTCGCGATCGTTTGCCGGAGACGGACGAGCCTCCCAAAACTTCGTCATAGCGCTGCCGCCGGTTTTGTGGTGCGCTGGCGAAGCTGTTCTTGAGGATCTCTTCGCCGGCGAGCGCATGCCTCGGGATTGATCTGGCATCCAACCTCGGACTTGCAGATTTGCTCCTGGCGAGGTATCGAGGTACGCCTTCCGCGCGCTACCCCTGCTTCGCGAGAAGGCGGCACAAACATCGCTCACGACTTGCGGGCAAGACATCGAAAGCATAGCCGATGTGAAGCCGCTCGAGCGGGGGGTGGTAGTCTCGTCCCTACGGGCCGATATTGATGGTGGAATGTTGGCCAGCCCGCCTGACTTCGGCCAGCGAATGCCGTCGCGCCACATCGGGGTGTTGCGGGCGACGACGTTGAGACCGGATCGGTAGCCTCGCCAAAGAAGCTCATATCCGAGATGCCGGCGAAGTAATCCGCACAGCCGATCGCCGAGCCATAGCGGGCGCTTGCGCCGGCTGCGATGTCCGAGGCAATCGCGCGCAACCTCGCCGCTGCCGGGGTTGTCCTAAAGATTCGTCGGCAGATAAGGTATTGAGCCGAAGCCGGTGACGCATTGCCGGTCCCGGCAAGCGGCTCAAACGCCATGTCTCCTCGGTGACCAGCCGGCACTGCTCGCGCAGCGGGAGATCGCCGGCGGCAAGTGACGCGCTGACGGTGCCAAGCCTTGATCGTGCTTCCCCATCGAGACGGTCCAACACTGCCTCGTAGCGATATAGGGGAATTGTTTCGGCGAGATCGACCGCGTTGGTGCCGTGCAGGGGATGCCGCCGTTTCAGCTCCACCAGGCAGGCAGAAGAAGCATCGGCGCAAAGCCGGTCGAAGCGACCAAGCACCTCATCGGGCGTGCGGCGATAGCTCAGCACGTTGAACGTAGCGAACGCGGTCGCAGCCGTTGTCACGTCGTAGCCGGACTTGCCGTCGCGGATGCTGAGCAGGCTCGGCGTGCCCGGAGCCGACTGGGAAGGTCGGTGAGCTCCGAAGCCCATTCAACCCGGGCGGCTATAGCAGCGGCAACAGTCGCGGCATTCAGCCCATTAGTCGTCGGCTTCGATTCCCCACTTGCGCTTCTCCGGTCGCGACTTTCCCGCCGTACCTTTCGAAACGGCGGGCTGTCCTCTCGGTCGTCAGGTTACTGGATGACCTTCACGATCCATTGGCGCTCCCGTACTTTGCCGAACGATGGTGTTTCTCCAGCCGGCGTCCGTGCTGCTAGGATCGATCTTCGCCAACCGCGATCTCGCCTCGGCCACGCGTCGTTGCGCAGCCCGGATCCTGCTGCACAACGCGAGATTAATGCCGGACCGCAGGCTTCATCCAGCATGTCATTTGCACGTTCGAGAGAGCGTTCGGCCCGGTTAAGCCGCTGTCGGGCTCTCGCCAGTTCCATATCCAAAAGTTGTTATTCCGGTCCCTTCGATTTGCAAACCGCTTGTGGTCGCCGTTGGTTCCGGCTGTTCGCGAGCGGCAGCTCAGACGTCGATCTGGCGGGCACAGTTCTGGAGCGAGTGGTGGCGCCTGTGGCCTGAAGGTCGCGACGAACGAAACGCCGGCCCAGATCAACCCGCCCCACGTATTTCAAAGCTGCGGGGATCGTTCTTAACCAAGCGGTCTGCGGCCTCGACCGCAGTTCGTAGCCTGCTGCACAGCGCGAGATTCTCGGCCAGCATTTCTTCAGTGCGTTGAAGCGCGAGCTCGGTCCGGTGGATGCGCTGCCTGGCATTGGCAACTTCCGATGTCAAAATATCGGCCGCTATCCCATGGCCCTGGGGTTCCATAGTGTCCATGGATCTCTAATACATGGGGGCCGATATCGTTCCCATGATGTCGTGCGAAGCTGGGTGTCGCAGCGTTCTGGACTGCGACTGGCGAAAAATGAAGGCCTCGAGCGTTCATCGATTGACCAGTGGAAACGGCACCTGAAACTTCACATTGAACCATTCATCGGAACGACGCTGCTTTCCCACATCACGGTGCCGGCGGCGCGCGAGTTCGCGGACAAGCTGCGCAATGAAGCAACGAAGGCCGATTGCACGCGATGGCCCGGAAGGCTCTCGGCTCGCTTGGGGCGCTTTGCTCAGACGCACAGGAACGCGGCCTGGCTCCACGCGATCCGGTCACGGTCTCCGCGGCGCGCGGCGCAGAGGCAAGGAGCGCTAGCCGGAAAAGCGACAGAAAGGCAAGCTCAAGATCAGCGTCGACATACCGACGCGCGAAGAGATCAAGGCCCTTCTTGCCTCGTTGACGGGACGCTGGTGCCCGCTTCTCGGCACTCCCTCTTTACCGGCACGCGATCGTCGGAGCTTCGCCGGCTGCGATGGAGTTTGCAGCCGGGCCTCAACTCATCCCACGCGATGCCAGGCACTATCCGAGCTCGTGAATTGTAACGCCGGGAACAACAGCCTTCGCGATCTCGCACAGGTGCTGGTGATGCGTCAGATAAATCACCTGGCCAGCGCGTGCCATCTCACCAAACAACCTAAAAACCTCCTCGGACCGGAAATGGTCGAAGGTCTCCATGATGTCGTCGGCAATGAACGGCACCGAGGGTCGAACCTGGGCGAACTCGTAGTATCCGGCAAGCCGCAGCGCCAGGTAGAGCTGAAAACGCGCACCCTTTGATAGTGCGTCGGCGACCTTGGACTGCCCGTCGCGCTGCAATGCGATGAGGACTTCCCCGCCCTTCACAGGTTGGGTCGCAAGCCCCGAATACTGACCGCGCGTGATGAGTGCGAAAGCGTCAGATGCCCGCTTCATCATCCCGGAGCGATGGCGCTCGCGGTACACGCGCAGAGCGTTCCTTGCGGCCATAACTCCTAGTTTTAGCTCGAAGTAGCGGACTGCCTTTTCTTCGATTTCCAGCACGACGGTGCGGCGCTCGGCATCTATCCGCGCAACCGCGCTGTCGCCGCCAATCGCGTCCAGCTTGTCGGTCGCCCGGGTCTGGCGAATAAGCTGCTGTTGTATCGCTTCATCGAGATCCCGAAGCCGTTGCTCACTTTCAGCTTTCTCGACCAGGAGATTATCGACCTCGACAGAATCCAGCATCGAACGCGCCTGGTCGAACCCTTCGACCGCGAGCTCTGCCGACAGCTGCTCCTCAAGCTCGGCAACGGCAGCGCGCAGGCGATCCCTTTCCCGTAGCAACTCGTCGCGTTCCACGACTTCCGACAACGTGGTGACGGCAAAGGCGGTCAGGACCTCACTTTTGCGTCGCTCATGCGCCATTGTCTCGAGATTGAGACTGTCACGAGCGTCCTGCAGGCGCTTCAGGTCATTGATGAGGTCTGCCTTCATCTCTCTGGCGCGATCGGCGCGCTCCAAGCGCTCAGCAAGCCGGATCGCCAACTGCTCCGGTTCGTCGTCGTTCGCCGGCTCACCCGCTTCAGCTGCGGCAGCGGTGACCTCGACAATGAAGTTGTCTCGGTCTGCCTCCATCTTCTCTATGCGGAGCCGCATGGCATCGCGCTCCTGAATGCTTTGCGACAGCTCAGCCAATTGATCGAGCACGTTGCCGACGCCGGGCGCCGAAATGCCGCTTTCAAGCCAGGTGCCGGCAAGCGCTTCGGTAATGCCTGCCAACCATTCCTCCTCGCGCCTTTCTGCCACGTCCAAAGCCCGTCGTCTGGCGGCCAGATCCTCCTCTTTCGCGCCCACGGTCTTAAGCGCCTCGGCACGCTCCGCATCGATCTTGAGCTGCCTGTCGAGGAACAGTTCTGCCACGGCCATGACAGTCTCCAGGCTGTCGCCGGGTTCCGAGTCCAGGCCGACCCTCGCCAACGCCCCGATCAACTCCAGCTGGACCTGCTCTCCCTCGTCGAGCGCGCGGCGGGCCTTCTTGCGTGCCAGCTCGACCTCCTTCCAGGCCGCGAGCGCATCAATGCGGGCGGAGGTACGATCCTCGATCGTTTCGATCAGACGCTCGGGCGAGAATTCCACGCACTCTGCCAGCAGCTCGCTGGCCACCGCGCGAAGTTCTGAGAGTACAGCCTGATCGTCCAGGTCGATCGGTGCAAGTTGGTCGCGGATACGTGTGATGGCGGCTGTTGTTTCGGTGAGGCTGCGGAGCGTTGTCCGGATCTCGGCGAGCTCTCGCGCGTTGGCCAGCCGAACCGCTCCAACACTGTCGTCACGCGCCAATAGCGCCTCGAAATCGTCAGCAGTTTGGCCAGTAAGTTCGCCCCGATGCCTGGCCCACGCCTCGTCTCGGGCGCGGCGAATGGCGGAGGCCGCCTCATCATCGGGTACATCGACCGAGGCACGAACCGCATCCAGGCGAGCCGAGAGCAGGTCGTGACTCTCCTGGTGTTCGGCGAGACGTTCGCAAAGGACAGCCCTGATCTTTCCCAACCCAGCTGCCCGCACCTTCCATGCACCAACCTGCCTGACACTCGGGACGGGCACCCTGGCCAGTGCCCCGGCGTCTCCGGACCAGGGATGCAGTCGAGCGATTGCCGCCTCCCATCGAACCGTGCTCGCGTCCTCCGCCTCGCGGGCCATCTTGAGGTCTTTTAGGTGCCCGCTGGCTCGCGCTTTCGACAAGGCCGAGGCCAGCCTTGCCCTGGCAGGTTCGGGCACCCCCCTCTCTTGCCCAACCCGCTCGCGTGCCGCCTGAAGTGCATCGAGCGCCGCCGCGCATTCGTTGCGGGCAACGCGTACGCCGGTGGCGATTCCCGATCGCTCTTCGAGCATGGCGCGAACAGCGCCGACTGTGGCAGCAGGCAAAAGCAGCGCAGCCGGGTCTGCCTCGGACGATCTTCCAAGGGCGGCAAGGCAAGTCGCCACGGCGCTGTCGAGTATCTGCAGCTCGGTCCTGCGGCTTGGCAGGTCCAGGCCTGCGGAGACATGGCGTACTTTGCGATCCGCGAGCGCCCGAACCCGCTCGGACATTGCCAGGATCGCCTCGTCCACATCGACCGAGCCGATTTTCATTGTCACGCGCTCGGCGTCGTCGATGTTCCCTGACAGCCGCGTTCTCAGGCTGGCGTCGTCATCGATCAGTCCGGTGACGGTGCCTGTCCAGGTGCGCAACGGTGAAGCGATGTCAGGCAGCTCGGCAAGCTGGGCCGCCTTGCGTCGGATGTCGGCGAGGATCGGGATAGCGCGAAGATACCTGGCAATGGTGTCAAGCCGAGCCGACAGCACCGACCGTTCAGCAATACTGCGGTCGTATTTTTCCGCCGCGTCAAGACGTCCGGCCTCAAGGCTTTCAAAAGTCGATGCCAAGGTGTCGATCGCGTCCCTGCGTGACTTGAGTTCCGCAAGGCGCTTCTTGAGCAGCGCAAGTTCGGTTCCGTGAGCCTGCTTGCGATAAAGCCCGTCCGCTTCGGTCTCTAGCGCGCTCAACGTGTCGCTCGCATGCCCAAGACCGGCGCTGGCCGTGAACAGGAGCTTGCCCAGGTCGCCACGCGACTCCAGGATTGATTTTCCGCCTGCTTCCAGCGTGTCGTCGTCCAGCGAGAACATGGTCTTGTATGCGTCACGCGACAGACCTGCGACATGGGCCGCTATCGCCACTTCGCTCACCGGTTGCTCCATTGCGTTCAGCAGCGAGTTGGTACGCTGCTTCGTGCGCGTGAATGTGTGCTCAGTGCCGGCGAGTTCGAGCACCCCGCCGATACGCATCGCGCTGTACTCGTGCAGGAAATTGTAGCGGCTGCGTTCCTCGATACCGAACAGCAGGTCCAGATAACCGGAAAGTGCGGTCGACTTGCCGGCTTCGTTCAGCCCGAACACAATGTGGAAGTCGGGACCGGACTCCGGCCTTGGGCCGAATTCGATCGTCCCGTCGGTGAACTTTCCATAACGAATAAGATCAAGGCGCCGCAGCCTCATTGCGCTCCACCTGCCTTGAGGCGGGCCGTGACCAGGTCGGCACCGCTGGCAAGCACCTTGTCGATGAACAGTTCCAGCCCAGCTTCGTCCCGTCCGGCGGCAGATCGGCAATAATCTTTTGGACAAGCGCCCTCGCCTCGGCGCGGAAGGCCTCTGACTTGACATCGGCACGCATGGATTGCGCGAGTTCGAAAATCGGATCGGCGACGTCATCGGCTGTTTCCGAGCTCTGTGGAGCGAGGTCAAGCTCAAGCTTTTCGACCCATGTGTCGCCCGTCTGCTCCGCCGCCTGCTCGGCTTCGGCCAGCAGCAGGTCCCTGTCGCGGATCAGCGCCCATGACAACGGCGACGCCCCGGCCAGTCCGAGACGGACCACAGCGTGGCGGGATCTGACGCAACCCCGGATATCTTCGAGCGCGGAGCGGACACGGCCGACGACCTCAGACCATTCGACCGTACCAGTCAGATCGACGCTCGCCCGCTCGAACTGCGCGATACTGGTCAGTTTGTCCTCGATCTCGACGGACCGGTCATCTCGTATCGTGACCAGAGTGACGGATTTCTCTCCGGCCTCGTTGATGTCCCTGCCCTGCGGCATTCCCGGCATCACAACGGTGCTTGCTCCAGGAGGGACTTGGCGCACGTGGATGTGCCCAAGCGCCCAATAGTCAAAACCATGGCCGTGCAGGTCAGCGATTCTGCAAGGGGCATAGACATCGTGACCGGGCGATCCAGCGAGGCTGGTGTGCATGATGCCCACATTGACCGCCCCTTCCCGGGCCGCCGGATACTTGGGCAGCAGGCTTTCCGGGGCCTTTGGGTTCGCGAAGCTCAATCCATGGAATGCGACGTCAAGCCCGCCGGCCGTTTGCAGCACCGACTGGGGGCGGCCGCCGAAGATCCTGACCGTGTCCGGAAAAACGAGCTGTTTCGATATGCGCGATAAGGCGTCGTGGTTTCCGCGGATCTTGAAAACCCTGATGCCGGCCTGGTGGAGGCGTGTCATTTGCGACGCCAGGAAACGGGCGGTTTTCATCGACGTCTGGTCGCCATCATAAAGATCGCCGGCAACGACGAGCGCATCGACACCTTCCGCAAGGCAGAGATCTATTATCGAGACAAATGCCTGGCGACTGGCGTCTCCCACGAGTTCGGCAAGATCAGGGTTTCGCAGCGCCAGCGAACGCAGCGGCGAGTCGAGGTGAATGTCGGCCGTGTGTACGAATCGAAATGCCATTCGGGTCTCCGCCCGGAGCATAGAGGGGTTCGGCCGCGGCTCGATGAAAAAAATTCCAGGATACGCGTTGTCGGTTGTCCAAAAGATGCGCAATCGCTTACGCTTATGCTTCCGTTCAACTCCATCTGCGTCGCCGCTATCAGCGCCGTGCCGATCAGTAGTCGTCTGATCGTTTGTCACCGGCATTGGTCGGTTCTTTGGAGATAGCGCGCCGCAAGGTGTCGTTGATCCGATCCTGCCAGCCCGGTCCATCTTCCTGGAAGTGGTCCAGCACGGCCCTATCGATCCTGATCGAAACAAGCTCTCTGATATTTGGAGCAGCCGACGGTTCGCGAACCGGCGCCGCCGGCTTTTTGATCGGCTTGAAGGCGGCTTCAGCGGCTGACATCGGATTTGTGGGTCGGCGTGGAGGATTTGCCATTTGATGATCCTGACTGGTCATAATGCTTGTCGAGCGGCTCAGTGCGAATGCGCATCATATCCAATGTACCGCAGCCCACCGACAAAAAGAAAAAGGCCGGACTGTTGAGCCCGGCCAAGTATGAAGGCAGCCTAAACCTCCAAAGGGGAACGCGCCGGACGAATGGGAGGAGAAATCCGACGCAATGTCCATGTGGGCCAACTCAGGCTATCTTCAATGACATTGCTGTGGGATGCCAACAAGCCAAAGTGCTTCGCGGGGCAACCCCACGTCGCCAACCATCCTACGCTGGAGGACGCAAACGCGAAAAATGCAGGGGACTTCCCGCCTTCCGTTGCCTAGACAACCTGGTTCACACGATCGTTTCTGAAGCGTTGCAGCAATCTGCTGCCCAGGTCTCTACATCACACCAAGCTTGGCGCGCTTTCTACACGGCGGTCAGTACATTCGTGACTTGCCGCGCTCCTGCGGCTTTCGCCACGGCGCGCGAGAGAAATCAACCTGCTTTGCGGAGATTGCCAGCAGAAGACTTGCCGGTACGTCGGTCCTGCTCAATGTCGTAGTTGATCTTTTGGCCCTCAACGAGGTTCGACAAACCAGCGCGCTCGACGGCGGAGATGTGAACGAAAACGTCCTGACCGCCATCGTCGGGTTGGATAAACCCAAACCCTTTTGTGCTGTTGAACCACTTCACGGTTCCAGTTGCCATGGGCATATACTCCTTGTGACTTCCCAGCGTGTTTGATCCGACGAAGAGGCCAGACCGGTTCATAAATAGACGCAGCAAAAGTGAGAAATCGCAAGGCCCGGATGGATCGACCAGAATACCACCTTCTCTCGGATGGCCCACTCGTCTCACATGTCGACAGGAATTTTCCTTTCCGGCGTGAAGCCCCTCCAGCCATCCATGCTGTCCTGGGTTATCACGGCCCGCTCGTTCCCTCCGGCCCTTAGCTTGCCGACTTGCGTGCCACAGGCACTAACTGCCCGGCGAACGTGCCGCCCGCCGACTTGGTCATCGGCAGAATATCCTGGCTGCTACCTTTCAGAAGCAGCGCAAGCTCGAGCTTGGGCGGGAAGTGCCCGGGGATCGAGCCTGAAGGTCCGTGCCGACATCGCCTGCCGCCACTCAGCGGTGGAAGGGGCTGCGCCGTATCGGTCTGTATCTCCAAGTGGGGCACTTTGCGCGACCGGCACTCGGCTGCCGCCGACCTGAATAGTGAGCGGCCACTTTCCGGATTGTTGAAGCTGGGCTGAAGCTCTCGAGACGAACAAAACATTTTTCCCTGACAATCACGCGCCCAATTCCATCGCCCGCTGAGATGAAAATTGGCCGAATGGACCTCATCCAGGTTGTGCTTTGGCGAGTGGCTGGAAACCAACGCCTACCTGGCAGTGAAGACGATTGATGAGGAAAGCGAAACCGACGGGTGCGCGTAGGCCGTCTTCCGTGATCGCGGAATTACCTGAATCGCCGAGTTCGGTACTATTCACCGCGGCGGACCCCAACCCGCCCGGCCGGCGCCTATTCAGGCAAACTACCCCAACGCCCCCCAAGCGGCGCCGGCCACCTTCCCCACGAGGCGAGCGCTTCAGTTCCTCGGCAGCTTGTGGATCTCCAACCTGACCGGGCCGCCTCTGTCACAGCTCGTACAGAACAGGGCCCTTTCGACCGTGCTGAACAGCGCATCTTTGCCATAGGGCCGGACCAGGCCAGCGGCCTTCACCTCGGCATGATGTGAGCAGTTTTTGCACCAAGCGCGCAGCGTGTGCCATTCGCGCAGATCGCCAAGCGATACGTCGAGGCCGGCGTGCACGCTACCCGCAACGATGGCATGCGGCGGAACCGTGGGCTCGCCTGGTGTAACGATCTTCTCCATCACATGCCGGCTGTTGTAGTGGATCAGCAGCATCCCCGGCCGGCGCCTGATAGCTGCCTGCCAGGCGGCCTGGCTGACGCTCGAATCCGGCGATCGACTTATCGTCTCAACGAGCGCCTTCTCCTCGCGGTCCCAAACCTCGATCCGGAAATTGTCCTCCGCTGTTCTTGCCATAGCTTCGCCGACCAGCGCTTTTGGCACTTCGCGACCATTCCTTCCCGCCTCAGATTGAAACAGAAATAAGGAACAAATTCCTCTCCGGTCAAGGCGCTCTTGACATTTTTGTTCTTATTTCGTTTGGGGTCGCAGGTCTTGGCGGCTTCCTGCAGGCGGGCGCGATCGAGGGTCCGCTCGCCACTGTGCGAGCAGTGGGAGCGGACCCTATCAGCGCATGAAGGGACTAGGATACGCATGACGACGCTATCAACTTCAACCCGCCGTGCAAGTTCCAGGCGCCATTGTGCGCAGGATCATTGCTCAACGCGGTCAGACTTAGGTCCTGTGGTTTCGGGCAGCTCGAACATCCAATCGAAATGGCGCCGGCCTTGACGATCGCCAGACCGGCGCCAGACGGCGGCGCACTGGCGCTCGGCGGCGTCATCGTGGTGAATTTGAGACGCTGATTCAGCTGCTCCCCGCAAGCTGATTGTGGGATCGAGACAACTTTACCGGCTCGCGAAACGGACCCTCCATATGCTGCCTCTAGGTTAGTCCCAGCTAAATGAAGGGGGCTTCCATGCGTGTGACCGAACGATTTTGGCGTTCAGAACGCGGCAACCTCGCCGTGGTGTTTGCGTTGGTCTTGCCAGTCGTGCTTTTGGGCGTCGGAGTGGCGATAGACTTTGCGCGCGTGAGCCGAACTGCCCAACAGTTGCAGGAGGGAGCCGACTCCACGGCCCTTCAGTTGGCCGTGGCAAGCGCGAACAGCAGCGATATGACGTCGGAGCAGCGTCAGGAGAACGTTGATACTTTCGCCAGCCCCACCTTTGTGGCCACGCGAAGTCCCTATAGTGGTGACGCCCACCAGACGGTTGGATCAACCAATCCCACAATTGTGACGGTTGTATTGCACCAACCGCAGGAATTGGCCTTCTCGGCAATCCTTGGCGTCGATAAACTTGATATTAGCCGAAGCGCAACCGCGATTGCCTATCCGCGATACCCAGTCTGTCTTCTCGTGTTAGATCGGTCCGCCTCGAACGCATGGTCGAATTCGGGGTCTTCATCGATAAATGGCCAGAAATGCGTTGCGCAGGTGAATTCAACATCGGGGTCTGCGCTAGCCACGAATGGCGCATCGTCCATCAGGACATTGGTGACGTCAGTCGTCGGCCCCTCCGGGCCGTCTGTCGGCTTCAACCCTCAACCGCTTTTCAATCAGAAAGAGCTGGCAGATCCCATTATCTCCCGACTGGTCTGGCCAACAGACAATGTCTGCACCTACAATAACGTGGTGATCAAAAACGCCACCGCAAATCTCGTTCCCGGCACTTTTTGTGGAGGGCTCACTCTATCGGTCGGAGCGGTGGTCAATCTTGCCGCGGGAACGTATGTTATCAGGACGGGAGGGCTTTCGCTCTCCTCCGGCGCGGTTCTCGATGCAGCTGAAGGTACCACTATCGTTCTACTCGACGATCAGGCAACCACCACAATGCAGGCCGGCGCCAAGCTACGCCTGACGGCGCCGACCAGCGGCCCGTGGAGGGGGATCGCGCTAGCTCAAAAACCCCAAGGCGTGGAGAGAACCTCCACGCTCATTGGCGGTGGCGATACAGATCTAGGCGGTATAGTCTATCTGCCGTCACAAAAGCTTTTTCTTACAGGTGGCGGTGCATTGTCGACCGACAGTAAGCCTCGCATCTTTGTGGTCAACCGGATCGAGATGAACGGCAATGGCTCAATTTATCTTGCTGGCGCAAGTGACTTATTGACAACGAATTCTGCAACGAGACTGATGAAATGAACTTGGCTGTAGACAGCGCAGTGTTGTGAGACAGACTGCATTTGAGGTTCGCTTGCTTCCGTGTTGGACGGAGAGCGGATTTCCAAGGCAACGCTTCCCGCATAGTTTCGTCGATAATGAATCATCTCCAGTGAGTTTCTGGTGAGTTAAACAACGGGCAATAGGCTAACTCCCGGACAATTCGGGGGATTCCCGGCTGAATAGCTGCCTTCCTTGGGCAGGTCTGCCGGCGTCAGATTGCCCCGTCACCTTCTTCGACGGCATCGACAGGCCCGAGGCGTGGTAGCCATCGAATGTCAGCATTCAACGTTGCCTATTTTTTACAAGAAGCGAGTCGAAGCCTCGTTCGAAACTGCATGCATCCGCGTCTAGCCTAGTTTCACGTGATTGGGCAAACAGGCCGACTTCCTCAGTCGGCTATTGTCAAGCCCGCTTGGGTTTTCATGTCTTCGCCGCTCACCTTTTTGGTCACAGCGGAGAAATCGAGCTTGCCTGAGCCGAGGACAGGCACTTTCGCAACGACGCGCACTTCGGCCGGCACCATCAGGTCCATGGCGCCGTTGGCCTTGGCGAAGGCCAGGAATTCGGCACGTGTGGCGTTGACGGCCTCGGTAATGAGCACCAGCTTTTCGCCCTTGCGCGCATCTGGCACGGCGGCGACCGCCGAGAGCGAGCCTTTCCACAATTCGCCCGCCAGCGCCTCGACGGCGGCCAGCGAAATCATCTCGCCACCGATCTTGGCAAAGCGCTTGGCGCGGCCTCGAATGGTGATGAAGCCGACGTCGTCGACGGCGACGACGTCGCCGGTGTCATGCCAGCCGTCTTCGAGCGGCTCGAGCACGCCCGGCTTCTCGGTGCGCAGATAGCCTGCCATGACATTGGGCCCGCGCACGAAAAGCCGTCCGCCATCCTCGACGCCAGGCACCGGGTCCAGGCGGTACTCCATCCCCGGCATGATTTTGCCGACACTGCCGGAGCGGTTGTACATCGGCGTATTGATGGAGATCACGGGCGCGGTTTCGGTCACGCCATAGCCTTCGAGGATGCGCAGGCCGAACTTTTCCATATAGGTCGCGCGCGTAGAAGCCTTGACCGGTTCCGCGCCGGCAAAGCAATAGCGCACTGAGCGGAAGTCGTAAGGGTGTGCCGTACGCGCATAGCCGCTGAGGAACGTATCGGTGCCGAAGATGATCGTCGCGTTCGATGCGTAGACCAACTCCGGCACGATGCGATAGTGCAGCGGGGAGGGATAGAAATAGACCGGCACGCCCGAGATCAGCGGCAGCACCGTACCTGCTGTCATGCCGAACGAGTGGAAGATCGGCAGCACGTTGAAGACCTTGTCGCCCGAATGGAAGTCGATACGCGAGGCGGCCTGGGCGGCATTAGCCAGGATGTTGCGATGGGTGAGCACCACGCCCTTAGGCGTGCCTTCAGAACCTGAGGTGAACAGGATCACCGCCGGTTGGCCGGGCTTGCGGGCGACCCGGGGTCTATGTTTGCGCAAAAGGCCGAGCAGCTTGTCCTTGAGGCCAATGGTGGCCCGCAGATCATCAAGCCACACAATATCGACCGAGCGGCCGAGTTCCTCGACCACGGCGCCAAGTTTCGCTTGTTCGACAAAGGCGCGTGAAGTCAGCACGGTGCGCACCTCGGCGGCCTTGCAAGCGGAGAGGATGTTGGCCGCACCGGCAGTGAAGTTCATCATCGCCGGAACCTTGCCGGCGGACATGATGCCGAGCAGCGTCGCACAGGCGCCGTTAGCGTTGGGCAGCATGATGCCGAGCGTCTGCTGGCCGGCATAGAGGTTTTTGAATTTCTCGCCAAGCACGGCGGCGGCTGTCAGCAGCTTGCCGTAGCTCAGCGAACCGGTGACGGGGTCCTGCACGGCCAGTTGCTTCATGCCGCGTTCGCTCGCCGTCTGGATGATCTTCTCCAGCACAGTCTTGTCGATGTCCTGGGTGCGGAAGACGAGATCCGACATGACCTGGTAGAGGGCAGCACCCGCCGCTGCGCGGCGCTTCCGGCCCTTGAGATCCGGCGGTACTTCAAGTTTGGCCGGTTCTAGTATCGTCACCTTGACCTTTGGGAACAGCTGGCGGCGCACATGCAGCGAACTCAGCCGCGAAAAATAGCTCTTCTCCAGGCCGTCGATGCGCACTGGCACGACCATCGAGCCGGTCTTGTCGGCCACCATGGCGGCACCGTCATAGACCTTCATCAGGCCGCCGGTCACGGTGATCCGGCCTTCGGGGAAGATGACAAGCGGATCGCCGCCTTGCACGACCTTGATAAGCGTGCGGGTCGACATCGGCTTGGCCGGATTGAGCGGCACAGCGCGCGCAAGTTTCATGAACGGCTTCATCCACCAGGCTTGGGCGATGGTGTAGTCGATGGCAAACACCGGCTCCTCATCCGTCAGCGTCAAAGCCAGCGGCCCGTCGAGGAAACTGACATGGTTGAGCGCCAGGATGGGTGCCGGGCCGGCCGCCTGGAGGTTTTCCAGCCCCTCCACCTCCAGACGATGGAAGGCTCGGAACAGAATGGAAACGAAGTCGCGGAAGGCGTTGGTTGGCAGATATCTCAGCATCAGCCAGGCGGCGACCACGTTGAGTGCGGCGAGGCCGAACAGGATACCTCCAGTGGAGACGCCCGCTGCTTGAATCGCGGCAACAAGTATGCCGCCCACCGTCATAAAGCCTGCATTGACGATGCTCACGGCGGCGACGACGCGAGCGCGGCTGGCTTCGGGCGCCCAGGCTTGTACGGCGGCGAACGTCGGTACGACAAGAAAGGCGCTGGCAATAGCCATGCCGGCAAGGTCGATCGCAACATGGACCGTGTTTGGCCCGGCGAAGAATATTGCGAGCGTTTCGGCCCCGAGCGAAGGCTGCATACCCCAGATGGTCCAGGCCAGGTCCAAGCCGAATAGTGCCATCAACGCAGTGCCAACCGGGGCTGGCAAGAGCACAATGCGGCCCTGCGACATCCATGCGGCTATGGCAGAGCCAATGGCGATCGAGACGGCGAACACCGCGAGATAGGCGGTGACAGCGATTTCTCCGCCACCGAGCGAATCCTTGACCAACGCAGGCAGGATCGAAAGGACAATGGCCCCGATCAGCCAGAACCACGACGTCATCAGTCCGGCGCGCCAGATCCGCTTGTCGGCACGCAAACCGTTCACCTGTCGCCAGGTCGAGCGAAAGATGTTTTTGTCGATGACTAGGTCGGGAGCCGCAGAACCGGTGGACGGAATGTAGCGGCTGACAAACCAACAGGCCACGGCAAGGGTCATCATGATCGGCCCGAACACCGAGACGCCAATGCCATCGGCCGAGACGACGCCTCCGGCGATAGTGCCGCCGAGGATGGCGGCGAAGGTTGCCGATTCGATCCAGGCATTGGCGCGAGGCAATTCCTTGCGCTCGAGATGATCCGGCAAGATGCCGTACTTGATCGGTCCGAACAGTGCCGAGATGATGCCGAACATGAGCAACGCCATCATCAGCACCGGGATCGACGACAGCGCGATTCCAACGACAGCGACAGCCGCAGCGGCGATCTCGGTGAATTTCAGCCGACGGGCGATGAGCGCCTTGTCGAACCGGTCGGCGATCTCGCCACCAAGGGCGGACAGGAGCAGGAAAGGAGCCATGAAGACGGCACCCGCCAGCGTGACCAGTGATGCTGCCTTGTCCGCCGCCAGGGTGAACAGAATAAGGAACACCAGCGTGTTCTTGAGGAAATTGTCGTTGAAGGCGGACAGGAACTGCGTCCAGAAGAGAGGCGCAAAGCGCCGTGACGTCATCAGATGGCTGTTCGTATAGCCGTTCGTGGCGATTTCCATTGGGGCGGCTTCCATTAGGGCAAGACCGTTGAAGATCGTGGTCGTATCGATCAGCGGTCTGCGCGGTTTGAACTTCTTGTAGTGGGAACCCGGTTACACTTCGTTACTGGGGCTCGCATCGATCAGCGGCTTTTGGGTTTTGGGGTCTTCTAGCCAGTTCATGAAGCGGCTTGCCTCTTCCGCGTCTCGCAGGGTGTGGTGATGGTGATCGAGGTATGCACGAGCCTGGTCGCGGCCATCGGGCAGAACCCCCTGGCGGCAAAGCTTGCTCCATGAAATTGATGCCGCCGTCATCATCCAAGCGGCGATAGCGAAAGTGGCATGGTCAATGTTTGCAGGCGCTTGAACCCTTGGGAGCGTAGCTGTTGGAGGTCATCGATATTGTCTTTTGGTTTCAGGTGTAGGTTGGGCCGGCGTTGGTCTGTTTCAGGTTCGATACAATCAAGCCGGTCTTGCGACGGTCCGGACGAACGCAGCGTCAGCGCTGCTCCGCAGCAGCACGCTGCAGACGGCGGTCGCCAGCCAGCTTGAGGCGCAGTTGCCGCAACCACTCGCCATCCTCTCCGAGCGGAACACAGGACGGCTACGCGAATCTGAGCACTGCCAAATCGGCCTAATTTTCCACTGCCGAATGGACGATGAGACGCGTAAGCGAGTTTCCGGACCGGAAGCTATGCGTTAGGTTGCCCAAACGATGCAGAGGCGCTGCTGTGTTGGCGCGACACGCTCGACCGCAGGTGCGGACGGCATAAGAATTTTGGAGAGGCCCGTGGTGACTGGGGATTGCGCCGGTATTGGCGGCGCGCGAAGACTGGGTCGATATCTGGGGTCACGGCAGCACCTGCAAGGGCAACTTCATACCGGAGAATGGAGGCCGCGCTGGGAGGTTTTTGCTTCGGCTACCAACTCAAAGTGATTGTCTGCGACAGTTCGGCGATGTCGCCATAGATCATCGAACCTGGGACGAGAAAACATTTATCACCAAGGACTTCGAAGAGTGAGCTTGACGCGGTACAAGCCGGCAGGTTCTTCGAATTGGCGTACGTGCCGAGGGTCGCGGATTCGACCTTACGGGCTTCGGCACAGCCGACACTGATCGCGAGGATTGCGATAGCAGTGAGAGTCGTCTTGCTCATATTTTGCCCCTGGAGCCAGCTCTTGTCGCGTAAGTCGCGCGATGCATCAAAGTAGCACCGGCACGATCGGCTTCATCCATCGATTGGAGGAAGCGGGCTCATGCATAATTAGCAATATCTTGAGTAAGGCGCCGAGCGCACCAGACTCATGGAACGGCGCGCGGAATTTCCATTCGTGACGAGGTGGCGATCCCGGCCACCTTCGCAAACGGGTCACTCAGCACGGCGTAACGTCTCGATCCCGAGCTATAGCTTCCGCATTCGATCATCGATCATACCAAGGTGAAGAAGGGGCAGCAGATCGAGCCTACCGGAGAGATCACGCGCATACACGAGGAAGGCGGCAGGGTGACCGTCGATCTGGGACCGCTGGTGACGATCGACATCGACAAGGTCAGGCTGGTCGAGAAGTACAGGACGCCAAAACGCAAGAAGCCGCTGCGCGACATGGTGGATCAGCTCGCGGACCGCCGCTTATCCGCGACGTCGGTACCACTCAAACGAATGGCAATTTTCCGTCTGAATGCGTTTAGGGTCCATGCTCGGAGACCACGCATGGGTATCGCGCGGGAGACAGGTGACTCCCCGTTTCAAGGCGTCGAGATGCTACGAGCACTGAACAGTCAGTTCCTTAGACCTAAAGATCGGGCGATCTGCCAGCGGGTTGTCGACCAGGTAACCGCCGACGCCAAATGGTATAGCACCCCGATAGACGGTCAGATTCTAGCCTCGACCACGCTGAATCTCTTTCAATCAGGGGTCGTAAACGAAACGAATTTGCTGGCACATGTTCGCGCGCGGCGCCACGACTTCACTAAACTGACAGGCTAGTTCTTCACCCTCGCGACATGGGCGCGAAATGCGGCTCCTCGTAGTCTGCCGGCCTATTGTTAAGCAGATTGAGCGCCCGCTTTATGTCCCGTTGCAGATGGTCGATCGCTTCCCAATGCTCGCCAAATGGCTTGAGCGACAACTGCGCGTCGCGGAGTTCTACCGTCAGAAGCCACGCCTGTCGTTCAATTTTGGCGAGGTGATATTCGGAAACGGCTTCGTGTCGGCGAGGGTGCGGCATCCCGCAAAATAGGAATATATTCCGCATGCCGTCAAGGCACATAGACTTCGTCCTGCCCTCAGCGCCTGCTCACCGCGGGCATTTTGCGGGGAAGCATGAAAATCAAGTTATGTGCGTTTGTAGCCATCAGCGTTTTGTCGGGCTGCGCTACTCGCCCAGCCGACATCAAGCCCACGCTGGTTTCGTCCAGCGTATACGCGGGCAAGTCCTGCAGCCAGTTGGAAGCCGAACTTTACCGAAACGAGTTCTGACCTGGCGCCGATAATGGCCGTACAAGACAGGCGCGCGCCGTGACGTGGACGGCGTGTTTTGGCTTGGCTTGCCGGTTGGCAGCATGATGGACAACACGACATCAAGGCACGTGAAGCCAAGACCGGCGAGCTGAAGGGCAACATGAACGCGATCAACGCAGCCCGACGAAAGGGCGGCTGTGTTGCAGTCTGTAAGCCGTTCCAACGTTAAAAATTGTCGGGTTGCTCCCCGCCCTCGCGACTGCGGAGGGGTCGTTTCATCGATTGACTCGCGTGATGGACCGGCAGTTAATCTCCCCGCCAGGGCAAAAGAGGGGCTATGAAACTGGGAGCAAACGATGACTGTCCAAAAAGAAGACTATCGAACCAACAGAGCCGACTACGCCATAGCTGCCATGCATAGCCGAGCGACCGCTGAGGGCGATCGTGACGATTTGCTGACGAGGAAAAAGTCCCTGTGGGTAACAGATCGGCGATCTGCAAAATTGGCTGCAAACCCGTCCGAAAGCTCGCCAGAACCCAAGGCAAAAACGCGCGGTAAGTGAATCGGACGCTAGCCACTTTCTTACCGCCGCGTACTTCGTTCGCATGGTTCGATTATATTAGATTTATCTAAAATACTAACCAGCCAGTCGAGCATTCCCGAACGCTCGCTGGTCAGGCCCAGCGGCCCCCCTAACCCAAGCTGCTGGGCCGCCCTCAGAGCAAAGCGCGATGTATGAGCATACTAGCATTACGGTGATCGTCTCCGCCTTGCCGGCCTTGCTTAGCACCACCTGGAAATCAGTTTCGAATCCCCGAATGTGCGGGGTCCAGGGGCCATCACTAGACATTTCGAGATTTGCGGTTCGAGCGGGCTCCCTTCATCGGCATGAGGGGTGACGGAGTACATCATCTTGGCAAATCAACACAGCCGGCATACTCGCCCCCTCGTTCGGTCGAAAGCTGGGTGGAACAATCAGGTGCGCAACTTGTCATCACTGATATTGCCGCTTCACCCCAGCTTTGAGCGTGCGCCCTTCAGCCTATGCGTGGTTCACCGTTTTTTCACTTTATTAGCGCACGTTCATAAACGGACATGTTGGTGTAGCTTGTACGTGCCCAAAGCCCCGGCGCAACGACCCAGCGCCGGGGTTTTTTTGTCCGCCTGGTAATCCGCGAGTTCAATCCGAGGTCGCTCTCAATTCGAACGCGAGCGAATTACGCCGCAAAGTCCCTTAGGCAAGACGCTGTGGGTCGCACCGCGGTGCGAAGCGCGAGCGCGGAGGAACTTTCTGGCACTCCGCCAATTATTCTGCATGTCCCAAACAGCACACGTCCAACCGCCCCGGCAGGGACGTTTCGGCCTGGCTCCAAGCGGGGAAGGTCAAATATCGGGAGGACATTGTCGAGGGACTCGCGAACGCGCCGATGGCCTTCATCGGTCTTCTCAAGGGCCGCAATTTCGGCAAGCTGTTGGTCAGGGTTTCACAGTAAGTAGAAAAGCGTCTCCCAAACCTAGATTGCCGAAACCACATGGAATCGTTCGAGGGCGAATATGCGGGGCGCTTTGCTGTCATCGGTGAAGGGGCAAAGACTCATTCACGCCGCGCATCGGTTCGTATCTTGCAACGCCCGTAGTATCTGCCAAGGATACGCGATCCTGATCCGATGGAGCACGGGATGCCGAGCCAAATGAGAAAGCTGACCTTGACCGCGGACCACGTCGCGCGGGTCCACAAGGTCGTTCAGGACCAGGGTTTGACGCCAGGTGCCGAGCTACACACCGATGCCGACTACGACAGCTGGGTCGAGCAAATGATCCGAACTCATCCGGCCCCGAAAGCACCGACCCGCCTGTTCGCCTACGGCTCCTTGATCTGGAAGCCGGAGATCGAGCATGTCGGTGAGCAGGTAGGCCTCGCTCGTGGGTGGCATCGCGCTTTCTGCTTTCGCATGACCCGTTTTCGGGGCACGCCGGAGCAGCCAGGCCTTATGATGGCCCTCGATCGTGGGGGGCAATGCAGCGGCGTCCTGTACGACCTGCCAAAGGACAACCTCGAACGCCAATTCGGCAAACTCTTTCGACGCGAATTCACCTACAAGCCGGCCAACAGCATGCCCCGGTGGATCACGGTGGCGACCGCTTCCGGGCCTATCTCGGCCTTGGCCTTTGTGATGAACCGCGCGTCACCTCTCTATGCCGGTCGTCAGTCGCTTGAAGCCGTTGCCGATGTCCTGGCCCTGGCCTGCGGTCATTGGGGAAGCGGGGCCGAATACCTGTTCAACACGGTTTCTCACCTCGAAGCCAAAGGCATACATGACAGCAGCCTCTGGCGGCTTCAACGCCTTGTGGCGGAGTTGATAGAGCGAAACCCGGCGGAGCGGAACGTTCTTTGAGCCAACGGACCGGTCATTGCGCACTTCGCTTCAAGCGTCCGCAGTTGGCGCGAACACGACCTGCAGCATTGTCACCCGCGATGTCCGCTTCCGGGCGGAGGCTGAAGAGACTGCCACCGCACTTTTCAACCTCGCCAAGGAACACCTCGAACAGCTCAAGGCGAGGCCATCGACTTAAGCCTAGCTGTGCGTGTTTCGACATTTCGACGTCGCGGTGTCGGATTATTTGCATGCAAACCAGTTTTACGACGCTATCCTCCATCCTCAACGGAAGATTCTGGGAGGAATGCATGGCTGCGCATGAGCAACATGCCGTTGAAATCATTAGGGACAAAGAGTGGTCGGTTCGCGTGACGGTCAACGGCACCACCACCACGGTCCCTTTTACATCTGAGAGCTACGCGCGTTCGTTTGCAGACGGTCAGGCGTTCCGACTGGGCGTTCAGGTCGCGGAGATCAAGAAGGCGGCCTAGCTGCGCGCTTGCCCCAAGAGCCCCACAGCGATTGAACCTCGAGTGACCAAAGCCGGTTGAAATTAGCCGTTGCGCGGCATAAGAGCTTGTGCCTATAGTTAGTACGTGGCTCGCACGAACAAACAGACTGACTGTGACGACCTGTAGATGGGCCCAAGCTGGGCTGCTGCGCGGTCTGGAGGTGAGCCGGAACACTCGGTCAACAGGGGATACGCACAGTGAACCGCTTTCAGAAACTCTCGACCGCAGCGCTCGTCGCAGCATCCTTCACGTCGGCCGCCCTCGCCGCGAATGACAAGCTGACGATCGGCATCGTCACCTTCTCGACATCCGACGTCGACACAAACCAGATGGTCGACACGATGAGCCAGGAAGCCAAGTCTAAGGGCTGGTCGGTGGAAACGCTCAATGCCAATGGCGATCCTTCGCAAGCGATCACCAGCATCAAGCAGCTGGCAACCAAGAAGGTGGACGCCATCATCGTCACGGTCTTCGATTCGACGGGCCTGGCGGCCGGGCTCCAGGCGGCGGCGGACGCAAAGATCCCCGTGCTTTCGGCCGGCGGCGGCATGGCAGACGGGATCGCGCTATCTGCAAGTACCGGTGCTGCGCAACCGCTGATCGACTTAATGCTGAAGGACATCGGCAAGTCCGGAACTGTACTCGACCTCACCTACCATCCCGGCATTCCGTGCCGCGAACGAGCCGACGCCTTCGATGCGGCGGTCAAGGCAAATCCGGGGCTCAAGGCGACCTCGCACGAGATCAGCATCCCGGGTGCTGCCGAATCCTCGCAGGCCGCGACCAGCGCCTGGCTTGCAGCCAATGCCAACGCCAAGGGGCCGTTCGCCATCTTCAACTGCTATGACGACAACGCTATGGGCGCGATCGCGGCGCTGAGGCAGAACGGCCGCAGCGACGTGAAGGTCTATTCGTTCAACGCCACGGCGCCCGCTGTCCAGGCTGTCAAGGACGGGACGATGACCGCCACGCTCGGTGTCGATCTGACTTCGGCAGGCAAAATGCTAGTCGATCAGATTCCCGACATCCTGGCAGCCGGCGACCAGTGGAAGCCCAAATCCTTCGTGCCAGGCTATACGCTCGTCACCAAAGAGAACGTCGACAAGTTCATCAAGGACAATCCGCAGTAAGCTCTCCTGATTGTGGGTCTGGGCCGGACTTGCCTGGCTGGGCCGGAGTGCTGTCATGAGAGCCGCCATGTCCGCTGATCATTCCCTGCCCGAAACCCACGCTCCGGCAGAGGCGCCCCGCGTCCTGCCGTCAACGCAGACCGGCTATGCCTCGCCCAATGCCCGACAGCGGCGCGCGTTGCTCATGCGCCTGCTTGGAACCTACGGCACCATCATCGTGCTGGCGTCAATGCTGGGGATCTTCTCGGTGCTGGAGCCGGGGACCTTCGCAACCATCGGCAATTTTCGCAACATCGTAAACGACATGGCGATCGGCACCATTGTCGCGGCCGGCCTCACCGTGCCCCTCGTCGCCGGTGATTTCGACCTCAGTATCGGCTATGTCGCGAGTTTCTGCGGGCTTCTCGTGGTCGGGCTGTTGAGCAGCAGTGGCTTGCCGATCCTACCCGCCATCTTCCTCGTCGTCGGCCTCGGAACGGTCATCGGCATTGTCAACGGCATTGTCGTTTCGAAGATCGGGGTGAACGCCTTCATTGCCACGCTTGGCACGGGCACCATCGTCGTCGGGCTGAACTACGCCTATTCGGGCGGAATTCCGCTGCAGCTCACCCAGTCGCGCGAATTCACAAATATCGCGATCGGCCGGATTGCCGGAGTGCCGCACCTCGTCATCATCATGGCCGTCGTGCTTGCGCTGCTGTGGGTGATCCTCAACCGCACAGTGCAGGGCCAACACATCAAGGCCATTGGCGTCAGCCCGGAATCAGCGCGCCGCGCCGGCGTCGCCGTCGATCGCAGCCGCATCGTTGCCTTCGCCATCGCCAGCACCTGTGCTGCTATAGGTGGCGTGCTGATGGCCTCCAATCTCGGCTCCGGCCAGGTGACGGCGGGTGACAGCTTCATGCTGACGTCGTTTTCGGCCGCCTTCCTCGGCTCGGCGGCGCTGCGAGAGGGTCAGTTCCATATCCTCGGCACCTTGATCGGCGTGCTGACGGTCGCCGTCGGCAACAATGGGCTGGCCATGATCGGCGCGCCGATCTTCACGCAGTTCCTGTTCACCGGCTGCCTTCTCGTCGTCGCCGTAGCGCTCGGCGGTATTGGCCGCCGCTATGCGAGGGGATAGGCCATGGCGCAGAATATGCTGCTCAGCCTGCGCCGGATCTGCCGCAGCTTCGGCGGCATCCAGGCACTCGATGACGTTTCGCTGGACATCGCCAGGGGCGACATACTCGGCCTCGTTGGCGACAATGGTGCCGGCAAGTCGACGCTGATCAAAATCCTGGCCGGCGCGCATGACCCAACTTCCGGCGACGTGATCCTCGAAGGGCGGCCGCAAAAGTTGTCGCCGCCGTCCGAAGCGCAACGCCTCGGCATCGAGACGGTCTATCAGGACCTGTCGCTGATCGGCACGTTCACTGCCGCCGAAAACTTCTTTCTCGGCCGCGAGATTGCGCTTGGCCGCGGCCCGGCGCTGCTGCGCTGGATCCGCCGCAAATCGATGGGCGACATCGCGATGCGCGGCCTCGAGGAACTGCACATCGATATCCCCGGGGTGCGCAGCAAACCGGTGGATCGCATGTCCGGCGGCCAGCGCCAATTGGTGGCGATCGCGCGCGGTGCCTTTTGGGGCCACAAGCTGCTGCTGCTCGACGAGCCCACCGCGGCGCTCGGCGTGCGCGAATCCCGTGAGGTGCTCGACCTCATCAAACGACTCGGCGCCCAGGGGCTGACGATCGTCATGGTCACCCACAATCTCGATCACCTCTGGCAAGTGTGCAACCGCGTGGTGGTGATGCGCAGGGGCCGCAAGGTCGCCGATCTCGCAAGTTCCGGCACCAACATGGAGGACGTCGTCGCTTATATCACCGGCGCCAGGCAGCCGGCGACCGCGCAGGCGGAAGCATGAGCGCGACTGAAACGATGACGCTGCGCCGGCTGCTGGGCAATGCGCCGAGCCGCTGGGGGCATTGGGGTGCCGACGACGAGATCGGAGCGCTCAACTATCTGACCGCCGACGAGGTCAAGCGCGGCCTGGCGTCGGTGCGGGACGGCCGCACCTTCACCCTCGGCGTGCCGGTCGGGACCTCTGAGGGCGATGCCGTCTTCCCCGGCCGCTGGCCGGCGAAGCATTTCATGGTCGCCGACAAGGCCGGCTTCGAGAACGGTCATTGGCAACCGCTTGCCGGCGGCCTCGAATTCGCAGACGACTATATCACCGGCTTCGCACAGGCCGGCACGCATTGCGACGCGCTCGGCCACATGTGGTTCGACGACACGCTTTGGAACGGCTTCGCGGCAAGCAGTACCAATGGCGGCATGACCAAGGCCAGCATCATGCCGATCGCGGAGCGCGGGATCGTCGGACGCGGCGTGCTGCTCGACATCGCCCGGTTCCGCGGCAAACCGGCCCTTGAGCGCGCTGAAACATTCACGCATCGCGACCTCATGGAATGCGCCCGGGCCCAAGCGGTCGATATCCTGCCGCGCAGCATCCTTCTCGTTCGCACCGGCTGGGTCGGCGCACTGGCGGCGGGAAGCCAGCGCGTCGGCGATGGATATTGGGAACCCGGACTGACCTTCAGCCTCGACCTCGTGCGCTGGTTCGACGAGATGCAGATCCCCTGTCTGGTTACCGACACGCTGGCCAACGAGACAACCTACGAGCCCGAGACCGGGTTGATGCTGGTGCTGCACGCCGCGCTGATGCGCAATCTGGGCGTGGCGTTCACCGAAATGGCATCGCTCGACCTGCTGGCCGCCGACTGTGCCTCGGACCGCCGCTACGAAGGCTTCTACTGCGCCAGTCCGGTCAAAGTGAGCAAGGGCACCGGCGGCGCGGCAAATCCAGTGTTCATCAAATAGCACCCAACAAGGTGGAACGGCTTATGACTTCTGCAGACGACCAGATCTGTTTCCTGCCGGCCACGGAACTGGCCCAGCGCATCCGGCGCCGCGACCTGTCGCCGGTTGAAGTAACCGAGGCTTATCTGCGCCGCATCGAGGCGCGCAACCCGGTGGTCAACGCCTATACGCTGGTTCTCGGCGACCAGGCGATGGAAGCTGCGCGGGCCGCCGAAAAGGCCGTGATGGCAGGCGGTCCGCTTGGACCGCTGCATGGCGTCCCAGTCGGCATCAAGGACCTCGACGATATGGCCGGCGTGCCGACCTCGATGGGGTCGTGGGCGGTGCACGACCGGGTGCCCAAAACAAGTGCTGTGGCGGTCGATCGCCTGCTCGACGCAGGCGCCATCGTGCTCGGCAAGACCAACACGCCGGAGTTCGGCCATAAAGGTATCACCGACAATCTGCGCTTCGGGCCGACCAGCACGCCCTTCGCGATCGGCTACAATTCCGGCGGCTCGTCCGGCGGCAGTGCGGCAGCGGTCGGCGACGGCATGGCGGCCCTGGCGCAAGGCACGGACGGCGGCGGTTCGGTCCGCATCCCCGCCTCGTTCAGCGGCACCGTCGGCTTCAAGCCCTCTTTCGGCCGCATTCCTTCGGTGACTCGCCCCGACGCCTTCTTGTGGGGACATCCTCTGGTCCATATCGGACCGCTGACCCGCACCGTTGCGGACGCCGCGCTGATGACCAAGATCATGGCCGGGCCTCACAACCGCGACCCGTTCTGCCTGCCGGATCACGGCGTTGACTATGTCGGCGCCGTTGCCGGGCGGACGCCGAAACTGCGCGTGGCCTACAGCCCGCGACTGGGCAATTTTCCGGTCGACGCTGAGGTCGCCACCGTCGTTGCCCGGGCCGTCGATGTCATGCGAGCACATGGCATTGAGGTTGATGAGGTCGAGCTCGATTTCAGGGCCGATCACAAGGAACTGGCGGCGCTTTGGGTGCGCACGATCTCGATCCACTATGCTGCCATCGCCGTGTACTGGAAACAGGAGGGCATCGACCTAATGGGCAAGCACGCCAAGGTGCTCACCCCGCAGTTCCTCGCCATGCTGGAGGGCGGCTACAAGGTGTCCGCCGTCGACCATGCGCTCGACGATCTTTTGCGCACCGGCGTCCTTGACGGCCTCGAGGATGTATTCGAATCCCATGACCTGATCGTCTCGCCGACGCTGGCCGTTCCGCCCGTCAAGAATGCCCCCGACGGCAACACGATCGGGCCGACATCGATCAATGGCGAGGCGGTCGATCCGCTGATCGGCTGGTGCATGACCTATCCGATCAACTATACCGGCCATCCGGCGATTTCGGTTCCGGCCGGCCTTACGGCGCGGGGCCTGCCGGTCGGCCTGCAGATCATCGGGCGGCGGCACGCCGACGAAACCGTTCTGGCGATGGCGGCTCAGTTCGAATGCATGCAGCCCTGGTTCCTAAGCTATCCGGGGCTCGCTGGATAGTTGGGTGTCGGAATACCCTAGGTCGTGAACCCATAAATCTGAGAGAAGGATGGGTTCACGCTGTTGGCGTAAAAATAGGCCTCAAGGGGGAACCGATCTCCCTCGCACATTAGCTTTCCGCCGCTCTCTTCGGCCGTCGGCTGGGATTTCGAGTTCCACGGCCGCTGATACGCTGATATCGGCCCGCAAGTGCGGGCTGATACATACTTGCCTGAACTAAGTAATCGCAGAGGCAGACCCCCCTTTACCGGACTGGTCGGCGTGCTAAGCAAAGCCCGCCATATGTTACGTTGAGTCAGCAGCCCACATCAGCTCCTCTGATAAAAGTATTCACCTCGTCGACTGAGCTCGCATCGGCGGGCGTACGTCGGAAACCCACCGCGAACCCGAGAAGCGAACAGGCGGATAACGGGATGAGAACTGGCCCGACTAGCGAATAGCTGGCGAAGCAGCTTGGTAGGCCGTTGCCAACCTGACTGCGAGGTCATCCAGCGCGACCACATCGACTTCTGTGGGAGGCGTGTCGGTCGACGACCCGGCGTTGGAGCCACCACCTCCAACTCGGGTGACCGAGTTGAAACCGGACAGAGCGGCAATCTCAGGTTGGGCGCCGAGCATCTCCGGGAATTTTGGGCAAGACCGGGCACGACGCAAGTTGATCGTAATGCGGTCATTCCCGAGTGCGGGCTGGCTCCTCGAAGCAGGCGTCGAGCGAAAATCCCGACATTCGCCGGACGTGTTCGGGCGCGGTCTTCTTTGCCTGGCTGGACGTCGACCGAAAACATTATTCCGACAAGTGTTGTCGAGGGGGCCGATCGGCACTCCCGCCGCAACAAGCCTCATGTGGTTTTTTCGCGGCCGTGCCGATTCAGGGTGCTCGCGTATGTGTGAGTCTTCGCGATATGGGCAAGCACCTCGGCTTTGCTTGGCCCGCGAACTATCACTGCCCAGTCGGTCGAGGACGGGCGGGTATCCATTCCAAACGAACGAGACATGGTCTGATCTCCTGTGGTTTCGGTTGTGACGCCTTCTCGGCGCTTACGGGAGGATCGCAGCGTGGCGGCGAAGCAAGCGTTTGAAGGCCCGTCGTTTTGCTGACTGCAGACCAGCGCGGCTCACCGTTGGCTGACGCAAAAAACCTCTCGTTTTCCCACTGTCGTTCCCACTGCACGTCAAACGCTGCCGCCCGAGGGTTAGCCGTCCGGGACGATCCCGGTCGCGCAACATCCGAACCCAGGAGTGAATGACATGCACGACGATACAATGGTCATGGAAAAGTCTGCCGTTAAGAAGGCGCCGCGGGAGCCAAGGAACGGCGTCGACACGCCCACCCTTCTGGCCACCATCAACGCCGTCGCGGGGCAGCCCGAGCTTGCCAAGTTCCAGTTCCGTGCCAAAAGCCGCTGGATTGCCGGCACGCACAGCAGCAGCACGATGGCCAACTTCTTCGGCGCCGGCACCGAGCAGTCTCACAAGACGGCCTACCGGGCTGACAGCGACCATCCAGCCGTCCTATGCGGCACTGACAACGGCCCGACGCCGGTCGAATATCTTCTGCACGCGCTTGCTTCATGCCTCACGGCCGGCATCGCGAACATCGCGGCCGTGCGCGGGGTGACGCTGCATGAGGTGGAATCGACCGTCGAAGGCGACATCGACCTTCGCGGCATCCTCGGCATCTCGAATGAGGTCCGCAACGGCTACCAAGGAATCCGTATCTCCTTCAAGATCAAGGGCGATGCTCCCGCTGAGAAGCTCGAGGAAATCGTGATGCAGTCGCGCACCCGTTCCGCCGTGTTCGACGTGCTGACCAACGGCGTGCCGGTCTCGGTTGCCGTCAAAGGCTGACTTCGGTCCGCAAGAGCAATATCGCCGGCCTCGTCCTGGAGAGGATGGCGCCGGCGATCTGTTGCCCCTGCTTACAAGGCGCGAATCCATGCAGCGTACAGACGTAGCCATTATCGGCGCCGGACAGGCGGGTCTCGCCATGAGCCGGTGCCTGTCCGAGCGCGGAATCTACCACGTCATTCTGGAGCGCGGCCGGATCGCGGAGCGCTGGCGCAGCGAACGGTGGGATTCCCTCCGCCTGCTGACGCCCAACTGGATGACGCGCCTGCCCGGCGGCGGCTATCGCGGGGCCGATCCCGATGGCTTCATGACAATGGCCGAGACCGTCGGGTTCCTGGAGGACTACGCGTGCTCGATCACCGCGCCGGTAGAGGACGGTGTGGAGGTGCTTTCGGTCGAAAAGATCGAGGGAGGCTTCCGGCTGCTGACCGATCGTGGCCAATGGAGCGTGCGTGCGGTCGTGGTCGCGACCGGAAACAGCGACCGGCCCCGAATTCCATCAATCGCAAAGCACATCTCCTCCCGTATCAGGCAGATCGTGCCGCGAGACTATCGCAATCCTCGGCAGCTGGTTCAGGGCGGCGTTCTCGTGGCCGGAGCCTCGGCGACGGGAATACAACTTGCGGAGGAGATCCATCGCTCCGGGCGCCCGGTAACCCTGTCGGTCGGCAGCCATACACGCCTGCCTAGGCTATATCGCGGGCATGACATCCTGTGGTGGCTCGACCGGCTGGGAGCGCTTGTCAAGCCCGTCGCCGAAGTCTCGGATCTCGCCGCGGCACGGCGGCAGCCCTCGCTGCAGCTCATAGGGACACCCGAGCGCAGGTCGCTCGATCTCGCCGGCCTTCAGGAGCAAGGCGTTCGTCTTGTCGGTCGAGCCATTGCCGCCTGCGATACACGCATTCGGTTCAATGGCGATCTCGCCGACACGACCGCGGCGGCGGAACGCACACTGAGGCGCGTACTGGCCAACATAGACCGCGCGGCCGTCGCCGAGGGTCGTGACTCGATCGATCCCGGTTCCATTCCGAGCCTGATCCTGAGCGCCGAACCGACCGAAATCGACCTCATCGACGAGGGTATCGAGACCATCATATGGGCCACCGGCTATCGCCGCGAATACCCATGGCTGAAGTTGGATGTGTTCGACACCCGGGGCGAAATCCTGAACGATGGCGGCATCTGCTCGTATCCGGGACTTTACGTGCTCGGCCTCAATTTCATGCGCCATCGAAGCTCCAGCTTCCTCGATGGCGTCGGCCGCGATGCCGAGGCTTTGGCGGCTCACATGGCAATGTTTCTCGACGCCTCCCGCCGAGCCGCGGCCTGACCGTCGAATACAACGTTGGCGCGGCAAAAATCGACGTTGACTTCAACGCTGACGCTCACGCCCGACCACGACAAGGGCTCCACTGGCGCCGTAGTCAGCGCCCGCAACCATGGAGAAAATCAAAATGAGTGCAATGGTGAACCCATCCCTCTCGCTCACCACAACGCGAGGTTTGCGCTGGGCCGGCGGAACAATGCTGGCCGCAGTCTGGCGTTTCATTCGCATCCAGCGGGACCGTCGACAGCTTCATGAGCTGCCGGACTACCTCCTGCGCGACGTCGGCATCACCCGCTTCGAAATCAACTCGATCACTTGGTTTGCTGGGCGTGATACCAGCACGCGTTCAGGCGTTTTTGAGCGCGAAGGGGGAGGTCATCCGATGACGTATCGACGTTCTGCGTCTCGCTAAGGTGTGCCACGCGCTTGTCATCGTCCTGTACTGCTCCCGGCGGCAGCGGACGGCAATGGCGCAACCTGGCGGAGCGGCTCGATGACGGATACCGGTTCATCCCACCCGATCTGATCGGGGCGCCGGGCGGCGGCACCTGGACTATCGCCGGCGCTTTCCATCTGGCCGACGAAGCCGCCGGGGTCCTGGAGATGATCGACCACCATGACGGAGTGCATCTTGTTGGCCATTCCTATGGCGGTGGATTGGCCCTGCATACAGCGGCGATGCGTCAAGACCGGCTGGCCGGCCTCTCCCTTTATGAACCGTTGCCTTTCGCCGGCAGCGTAAGCTGGACTCTGAGGGCCACGAGGTGCTCGGCGAATGCCGGCGGTCGCAGCGCGATACACGCGCGATACACGACGGCTTGATCGGCGGTAGCCATCTCTCCGGACAGCTCGTTTCATCGACCACTGGAGCGGAGCCGGCACCTTCGACGCGATGAGCCAAACTTCAGACTGCACTCGTACAGTTTCTGCGGAGCAGGCTCGACTTCCACACGTCCATGCCGGCTCGGGAATATGCCCGATTTGGCTTTCGGGTCTTGGTGTTGTGCGGCGAAGTTGCACCGGCTCCGACTCGGCTCATCATCCGTGAGCTGGTTTCCGCATTCCGACCGCGATTGGGCGATTGTTCCCGGCGCTGCTGACCCATGCGCGAGCTGCGTGACCGCAACTTGCCTGCCCTACAGGCAGCGTAAACCTTCGAGGCAACTGCGTGGATGCGGAGGAGTCACACCGTGGCGGCTATGCGATCGCGCACGATATTTCCGGCCGGATCCTCCGTTTCGAAGAAATCCTCCCGCATCTGCATTTCTGTGTAGAGCTTGGCCGCTTGCGCGAGAGTTGCATCCGCGCCAGCAATCTTGCCGCGCCCCTTCGCGAGCCCGAGAGCTAGCAAGGAGCGGGCAAGCTCTGGCCGCAGCTCAACCCGCCTGGCAAGGCTGCAGGCCTGTTCGAGCCAACTAATGGCCGATCTGGAAGGCTTCAGCTCGGCAAGGCCGCGCAGTACGATGATCTCGCTCCACGGGTCGCCGCGTCCCCGCGCAAGCTCGAGCGCATGGCCGAGATTGGCCGCGGCTTCCGGCTCACAGAGGCGCGCACGCACGCATGCGAGCACCGCGCGCGCGTGACATTCGAACTGGGCAAGATCGAGCCGCTCAGACTCGGTCACCGCCATTTCCAAGGTGGCGCCCGCGTCGTGGTTGCGGCCTAGCAGGAATTCCGCATGCCCGAGCACCGTCAAAAGCCATGGCCGGAGTAGGATAGATGCGCTGGTCGCGGCTTCGGAGGACCACAATTGCAGCGCCTCGACAAGCGCCGGCTCGGGCCCGCGCAGGACGCCCACCACACCGGTGAAATAGGCGGCCGCGCAGCTGTCGATCGGGCGCGCCACTTCGGCGGCGACCTTCCGCAGCTCGGCAAGCGAACGTTCCGCATCGTCGAACCGGCCAAGGCGTGCTTCCGCCTGCGCGCGGTGCCCCAGGTACCAAACCGCACGCGCACCGAGCTGTCCGAAACGCTCCAGACGCCAAGCTTTGGTGAACCTCTCCTCATGCGGAACAAGCCGCTCCAGCACCTGCCGCGCCTCGCTGCGGATCAGAAGCGCCTGTGAGGCGGCCAGGTCCGACTCGCTTATGCAGCGCTGCACGCCATTTGCCGTCGCGCCGCGCTTGAGTGTGTCGGCCGGTTCCAGCGCCTCCTCGTAGCGGCCGTGGGAGCTGTTGAGATAGCTCAAGTGGAGCAACACGTCGGAGATGAGTTGCGGATCGCCCAGTTCCATGGCCAGTTCGCGCGCTTCCAATAGCTGCGGCAGCGCCTTCCGATAGGCACCCAGGGCGCCGTAGGCGGGCCGCATCCGCACCCGCAGGTTGATCGCCTGGGCGAGGGTTTTCGGATTTCGGGGCAGCGCGGCGACTGCTTTGCGGGCGTTTTCGAGGAACTGGACCGCGGCGGAATAAGCCGAGCGTTCCTCAGCCCGACCCGCCGCTTGCAGCAGATAATCCGCGGCCGGTTCCCATGCCTCGGCACGAAGCGCGTGTTCGGCCAGTTCCTCGATATGGTGGTTCAGCGATCCGGCATAGAGTCTGTCCATCGCAACCAATGCAGCCCGATGCAGCCTTTTTCGGTCCTCTGCCAGGAGGGATTCGTAGGTCACCTTCAGCGTCAGCGCGTGCTTGAACGTATATTCCACGTGAGGATAGCTCTGGACCTCGAACAGGAATTCCAAAGTCTGCAGTTTGGCCAGGCATACCTCCAGCTCCGCCTCCGAGAGCGGCGAGAGCGCCCGCAGCAGCGGATACGGAACATTCTTGCCGATAACCGAAGCGAGTTGGAGTGCCTGCCTTTCCGAGTCACCCAGCTGCTGGATGCGTGCGGCGATGAGCGATTGAACCGTCGACGGGATGGTGATGGATTCCACCGGTCTCGTGAGCTCGTAGCGGCCCGACTGGCCGGCAAGGACGCCGTCCGCCACCAGTCCGCGCACCATTTCTTCCAGGAATAACGGCGTGCCCTCGGCCCGCTCGGCAAGTGATTTCCGCAGTTCGCCCAAACTGGGATCGAATCCCAGCAATTCGGTGAGGAACTGCTCCATTTCGTCCCGCGCGAACCGCTCGAGCCTTATCTGCTGGAAATAGCCGCGGCGGTTCCATTCGTGCCGGTACTGCGGCCTGTAGGTGGCGAGCAGCATGATACGGTTGGCGCCCATGACTTCGACCAGCCTGTTCATTACGGCCTCGCTCTCGGCATCCATCCAGTGCAGATCCTCGATAAGCACGGCTACGGGCGCGGCCCGGCTCAAGGCAACGAGAAAGGCGCTCATCGCCTCGGATACCCGTGAGGTCCGCTCTCGCGCATCGAGATGCTGCCAGGAAGAATCGTTGATCGGCAGGTCCGCGAGGAAGGAGAGCGGCGCGGTGTGACGTGGATCCAGGTTCAGCTCCGCCTGTTTGAAGGCAAACAGGCGCTGGGCCTCCGCCAGGCCGTCTTCGCCGCGAATGCCACAAGCCGAGAGCAGCAGTTTCTTTACAGCGCCCAGAGTAACTGACGAATCAAACTCCAGACCGCCGCATTCAAGCACAGTAAAACCAGCCACCTCGTCGAGGGAGAGAAATTCATGGGCAAGCCTCGACTTGCCCATGCCGGGGTCGGCGACGATCCCGACGACCTGGCCGTGGCCCTCCCTGACCCTGCGCCAGGTTGAAAGAAGGATTTTGAGCTCGAGCTCGCGCGCCACCAGTCCGGTGAGGCCACGGTTGGCCCTCAGGTGCCAGCGCGACAGCGCGTAATTTTCGCCCAACAGCTCGTAAATGCGTTCGTCGCGGCCAAGGTGCGGATGCTCCGAATGCGCCAAGCGGTGCATCTGCACATAGCCCCCCGCGGCTGCGCGCGCTCGGCCTGTCGCGGCGATCGTCGCACGGTGCAAGGCACGCATCAGCCGGTTGGCTGCACGCGGCGCGGCTCCGGCCAGTTCAACCTTACTGGCTTCGGTCGTCCATTGCTGCCGTACGATCACCTCGCCGGTGTCTATTGCGGCCCTCAACTGGATCCCGCCCTGGGAAAGCTCCTCCACTGCCAGCTTGGCCGCAAGCGCGGCGCGGCACGCAAGATAAGCGTGATCCTCGGTGGCGCGAGCGAGGCCGAATGCTGCGGTGATTGTCCCGTCAGCAGCCGACGTGACGACGCCGCCGTGGCTTTCCACGACTTCTATCACCCGATCCTCGACGGGCTGGAATTCGCGAATTGCTACTTCCGGATCCGCCGTTTCGAGGAGATGCACGGGACTGATCACTTCCGCGGCCAGCACTGTTATGTACTGCCGAGAGCGGTTGATTCCCAAGGACGCCGGAGGGCCTGCCAGTTGCTGCGTCTGTTCGGGGTCGGCGAGGAAACGACGCGCTTCTTCCACGAAGGTCGCGAATGCCGGTTCATGGCCAAGCAGCACGTGGTTGACGCTGTCGAGCGCGACGAAACGCGCGCCGGGGATTTTCCCAGCCATCGCCTGGCCATGATCGAACGGAATGACTGCGTCCCTCGTGGCATGCATCACCAGGGTCGGAACGCGGACCCGCGGTAACAGCTCGTCCACGTCGATGACGGCGCCTTCCTCGAAGATGCGATGGGCAATCTCGGGCGAGACGGTATTGCGTTGCAGCTCGTTGTACCAATTCCTCTGTTCCGGCGTTGCTTGCGGAATGAAGAGAGAGGTGAACATCTGCCGGAACACCGGGTCGTCTTGGCCCCAGCCTTCCTGTATCAGCGCTCCCATCGCTTCGCGGCGGGCTATTTCGCGCTGATTGCCCCGTTTGCGCCAGCCTTTGGTAAATCCGCCATACAGCACCATCCCGGCCACGCGCTCAGGATGCCGGACGGCATAGGCTATCGAAACGGCGCATCCCTGGGAAATGCCAAGCAGGGAAACGCGGCGCAGACCGGCCGCATCGATGATGCTCTCCAGGTCGGCGACCATGGCCTCGAAGGATAGGTCGGCGGGATGCCGATCCGATAGGCCGTTCCCGCGCTGGTCGTAGCGTATCAGCTGGTAGTGCGCGGACAGGCCCTCGATCCAATGCTTCCATACCGGACTGTCCCATTCGAGCTCGAGATGGGACATCCAGTGGGCGGCCCTTACCAAAGGGGGGCCTTGACCACTCAAGGAATAGGCGAGGCGCGCGCCGTCGGGCGTTGTGCACCGCCGGATCTCCTGCGCAAGGACCCGCTCCGGCGCAGGGGGGAGCTGTATCTCCGCCCCCGGCCAAACCTGGGTCGGAGTGACGCTCTCACCGGCGGGAGCGACCTCCGTGTCCGTTCTCGAGGCGCGGCTCTGGACCATGGCGGATTGCCGTGCTGCCTCGCTCAGCCGACGGATGTCTGCTCGAAGAGCCTCGTCTCCGGGCTCCAGCCCGTGCAGGACATGGGCGTACGGAAGCGCCCGCGCCGGCTCATCCGCCAGCCGGTCGACTAGCACCCGAAGGATGCGCAGATGCGTCACGTGCAGTTCGTCGGCGGTCGCAATGCGCCAGGCTTCGAATTCCGGACAGCGCGGCAGTGAGAGGTCATCCAGGAAACGTCCGCGAAACGCTCCGGCGAGGGCTTCCAGCTTTTCCCGTTCGAGAGCCTCTATGTCGCGAGTGCCAAGGCCGCGGAGCGGCGCGATGTCCAGCACGATTTCGCTGGTGTTCAGGCGAACTGCGTTGCGGTCGGCTTGCAGGATCTCGCCGTCCCCGAGGTCGACGACCTGTCGGATCTTCGAGAGACTCCAGCGCAGGGCGCCGCGAGGATCGTCCGGTACCTCCCAGAACATTTCGCAAAGGCGCTCGCGCCGCTGCGGGCGCTCTACGAGCGCAAGATAGGCCAGCAGCGCCCGCGTCTTTTTCGAAGGCGGCAAGGAAACGACCTCGCCAAGGCGAAGGACGGTCAGATCTCCGAGAACGCGAATTTCGAGCGACACTTTGTTGATCCTAGTGCGCCTGCTAAATTAGCGATGGATTGTATCAAGTCCGTGCCGCTGCCGAAAGCGTTCGTTTCCGGAGCGCGAGGTTTCCGCCTGCGCTGATTTGCTCTTCTCTTGGTGGGAAGGCCGACAAGGCCGACACGGACAAGTACAGATGAAAGCCGAGCCGGAACGGGATCACGCCCGTTCCGCTCGCTTGATGGTGGCGACGGCACTCTGAAAAGACCCGGAGGCGGGATCTCACGCTGCCGCGCGCACCCATCGAGGCAGCAGGCTCTCGGGATTTGCGCATGCGCCGGGCGTGTAGTTTGCGCCGACAAACTCCAGCCGGGCGGCGAGCGTGCCGTCCCGCCAGGCCGCAAGCGTATCCATGCAGCCACCGATATGCTCGCCGCCGACAAAGACCTGCGGAATTGTAGGCGAACCGATCCGGGCCCTCAGGGCCTTGCGGATTTCCCCGTCCAGGCCGTTCTTCTGGAATTCCGGAGTATCGATTTCGATGGACCTGTAGGCGATTCCGGCACGGTCGAAGAGCTTTCTTACCGTCCAGCAGAATTCGCACCATGTCAGCGCGAACATGACCACCGGACGCTCCGGATCATGGATCGCCTTGTCGACCATCGCATGCGCCGACTGATCGATTTGGATTTCGTTTACGGGTGCCGATGAAAGGGCGAAGGACGGCGGCCGGTCGAAGCGGTAGCCGGGTGTGGAGCGAGAGATCGCCTCTTCGGCGGGCGACATGTCCTCGCTGATGTGATCGAACAGGATCGTGCTGAGATACCGCTCACCCGTATCAGGCAACATACAGAGCACGTTCCGGTCCGGGCCGACGCGTCGAGCAATTTCCAGTGCCCCGCTCAAAGTTGCTCCGCCGGAGATGCCCGCCAGTATTCCTTCTTCCGTCGCAAGCCGGCGCGCGGTTTCCAGAGCGCTGGCGCCTGAAACGAGTATGATCTCGTCCACAAGATCGTCAGCCATCGCCTTGCCGACGATCTGCGGAATGAAATCAGGGCTCCACCCCTGCATCGGGTGTGGCCGGAACCGAGTATGCGCCCGAGTCGGCAGCCCCTGTTCATCGAAAGTTTGAGGAATGCCACTCGACAGCAGCGCCGAATTGTCGGGCTCGCAGACTATGATCCGCGTTTCCGGCCGCTCGCGCTTGAGCACTCGCGCCACACCGGCAAGTGTTCCGCCGGTCCCGGTGCCGGTGACCCAGTAGTCGAGTGGACGGTCCTGGAATGCCGCGATGATTTCGAGCGCTGTCGTGCGGGCATGGACATCGGCGTTGACGGGCGTCTCGAATTGCCGGCAGAGGAACCAGCCGTGCGCTCCGGCCAGCTCGACCGCCTTGGCGAGCATGCCGCTGCCGCGCTCGACGGCAGGGGTCAACACGACCTTGGCACCGAAGAAACGCATCAGCTTGCGGCGTTCGAGGCTGGCGTTCTCCGGCATTACGATGACGAGAGGATAGCCTTTCCGCGCGCAAACCATGGCAAGTCCGATGCCCGTGTTGCCGCTCGTCGCCTCGATCACCGTCTGGCCAGGCCGAAGTGCACCGGAACTCTCCGCTTCTTCTATGATCGCGGCGGCAAGACGATCCTTGACCGAGCCGCCAGGATTGAACGCCTCGATCTTGGCATAGAGCGAAGCGGCACCATTGTTGATGCGGGAAAGGCGGACGACCGGCGTGTCGCCGATCGTGTCGAGAATGCTGTCGTAGATACTGCTCATCTCAGCTGTCCTTGCCTGGTGATGACGGTGCTCCGCCCTCTTCGATCTCTGAGGTTGGCAGGAAGGCCGTGGTTTGCAGCGTTCGAACCAAGGTGGAATTAAGCGGAGTTTCGACGTTTGAATCAGCGCCTCATCGCAGGATCCGCAAGGCGGCCGCATAATGGGACCTGCGCTCTTGCGCCGGATGATGCCGCCAACAGGCCCAGAACCACGAGATTGGCCGCGCCTGCGACAGATGCCACCAGGAAAGCAGGCCCATAGCTGCCGAAGCTGTCATAGACGAAACCGCCGAAATAGCCGGCCACGCCCATGCCCACCCAGGCGATCAGCATGACGATGCCGAGTGACTGGCCAAAGCGTTCGGCTGGCGCAAACTGGCGCACGCAAAGGATCAGGCACGTCATGTTCCCGGCAAAGCCGAGGCCGAAAACCGCCGACAGCGCCAGCAGGCTCAATTGCTGGTCAAGCGCGGGAAAAATCGCAACGCATGCCGTCTGAATAAACGACGCCAGGGCGTAGGCAGAAAGGTTGCCTGCCCGGTCGGCGAGGAGCCCGAATGCGATCCGCCCGATGGCGCCGAACAGCATGGCGATCAACACGCTAAGCGATCCGACATCCGAAGACCCGCACACGGCCGTGACGAAACTCGTGAGGTGCATCAGCGGGACGCCCATGCAGGCGCAGCAAAGGAAGGCTGCGGCAGATAGCAGCGTCACCGGGGAAAGATGGCCACCTTGGAAGCCTGGCGTCACTGAAAAACGCACCGGTGCGGCAAGGATCCGATCTACGGGCGGCGCCTGAACCGCCGGCATGAAGATCGCCAGCGCAGCCGTCGTCGCCACAGCCATGATCGCGTATGCGAGGCGCCAGCCGACACCGTCGATCAATGCATTTGCGGCGTAGGGCAGTATGCCCTGACCAAGGGCTCCGCCTGCTGTGACGATCCCTATCGCCAGGCCGCGCCGGCGGTCGAACCAGAGTCCGGTTACGCCAAGTACCGGCGCGTACAGACAGGCAAAACCTAGCCCGCCCAAAGCGAAGTTGGCCGCATAGATCTGCCAGAGCGAAGTGGCGAAGGAAAGCGCGGCGAGCGCGATCACCATGCCGGCCGAGCCGATGAATAGCAGTGTTCTGATATTCAAACGGTCCGCAAGCCGGCCCCAGAACAGCCCGCCCAGGGCCATGCCGACGCTCGATAGCGTGTAGGCAAGGCTTATATCGGCTCGCGACCAGCCAAACTCCGCCTCAAGCGGTCTGATGAAGACGGATGTGAGCGCCAGGCTGCCAAATCCGAAAGCCATGGCGGTCGTGGCGCCGGCCGCAGCCAACAGGCCGCGTAGCCGTCTTGCGCTGTCGGGAACCTCCCTGCCTCCAGTTGGTAATGATTGACGATTCGACATGTTCCTGCCCTCGAACGACCTCTTCGAGGCTGTCATCGGCCAGCGGTATGGAAGCAGGCGTGTGCGTCAGCGTGGAAAGCTCCAACGCGGGCCGTGGAAACGGCGGTACTAGATCGGAAGCTGCAGCAGCTCGGAAATCACCAGACCGGCTGCGCCAACGAGGGCGGCCCGGTCGCCTGCATCGCCGGCAATGAATTCGATGGCGCCGCCCGGTCGTGTCGGAACCATGCTGCGCACATGCTCCGCGATTGCGCCGAGCAGGCAATCGCCGCCGAGCACGACATCGCCATGCATGATGAAGATGTTGGGCGCCACCGTCTGCTGGAGATTGGCGATGCCTACGGCGACGTTGCGGGCATAGCGGTCGAGCAGCTCAGCCGCTCCCGGCAGCCGCCGCGCCGCCATGTCGACGAGGCGGGCCGAGTCGATCAGGTCTGGCTCGGGCAGAGCCGCGCGGGCGGCCTCGCGCCGGAGCCAGCTCAAGGTGGCAATGGTGTCCCAGCAGCCGCGCCTGCCACAGCGGCAGGGCTCGCCGTCGAGCTGCACGAAAGTGTGTCCGAGTTCGCCGCCTGCGCCTGCCGTGCCACGATAGAGGTGCCCGTCGAAATAGAGTGCGCCGCCCAGCACCTCGCCCGTGTAGACGACCGCGAATTGCCTGACGCCGCGCCCGGCGCCGAACCAGCGGTCGCCGACCAGCAAGGCGCGCGGATGATGGTCGAGTTTGACCGGCAGGCCGAAGCGTCGCCCGAGATCGTCGGCGAGCGGGTAGCGGTCGAGCGCCGGCGCGAGATTGACAGCGACGATCGACCCGCGATCGGTGTCAACCATGCCGCCGACGCCAACACCGATCCCGAGAGGCATGCGCCGCGCCCTGGAGAGAGTGTCGCCGACGCATTCGGCGATCGCCTCGATGATTGGCCGGACCGGCCCCCTGCCGTCCGGCAGGGCCATCTTGCGTTCCGATTCGATCTTGCCGTCGAGCGTCGCCACGCATGCATGCACGGCATCCGGCATCAGCAGCACACCGCAGATCGGACGGGCATTGGGCGAGAACCACAGCGGCCGGGCCGGCTTGCCGCCGCCCGGACTGGGAGGAACCGGATCGCTCTCGACCAGCACCTGATCGTCGATCAGCGGCTGCACGATTCCGGAAATGGTGGTGCGGTTGACCCCGGCCAGGCGGGCTAGTTCAGCCCTGCTCGTCGGCCCAAGATCGAACAGGGCCTGCAGCACACGGCCGCGATTGGTCGAGCCGACCATCGAGGAGGACAGCAGCGCCTTGCGCCGGCGCGAAACCCGCTCCGCGCCGGACGCATCGCCGGGCGGCGTGAACAAAGCGCTGCGTCCGCCATTCGGGCGCCCATCGTCGGTATCGTCCATCGTCGGATTTTTCATACGGGGCATCCTGCCAGCTCTTCTAACCCAGGACCTTACCGGTTTCGAGCCCTTTGTGCGAGCAGGGAACAAACTCGTGCATTGCCAGGAAGGCAAGGACTTGCGCGAGTGCGGGGAAAAGCTGCCCCTTGATTCTGCTGCCAAAACCCCTTGGGCGCCCGCACCTCACCGCATCCCTTTTCCGGTCGTTGCGCTGTCCAATCATCCGTTTGCTAGGAGATCTGCGCTCCCAATTTCGTGGCCGCCGAATGGGAATTCACAGAATGCGACAGAGTTCTGAAAGACATTTCGTGTCTCTGGGGTTGTTCAAGCCCAAGGAGACCCCATGGCTTTCGAGTTGCAGACAGCGCCCCCTATCCGTGCGGCGCAGTACATTCGTATGTCCACTGAACATCAACGCTATTCGCTGGAGAACCAGGCGATGGCCATTACAGAGTACGCGGAGCGGCGCGGATACACTATCGTCCAAACCTACGAAGATGCTGGGAAAAGCGGCCTGAGCATAAGAGGTCGCGACGGACTGAAGCAGTTACTGGCCGATGTCATGACTGGCCAAAAGACTTTCTCGGCAATCCTCGTTCTTGACGTCAGCCGCTGGGGCCGCTTTCCGGATACGGACCAGTCCGCTCATTACGAGTTTCTCTGTCGTGACGCAGGCGTCGCGGTGGAATATTGCGGCGAACAATTCGAGAACGACGGCAGCATGGTCTCTGCAATCCTCAAGAATATGAAACGGGTGATGGCAAGCGAGTACAGCCGCGAGCTATCCGCAAAGGTCTCCAGAGCGCACCTGCAGCAGGCTCGTCTCGGATTCAGCCAGGGCGGACCTGTGCCCTACGGCGTCAGGCGACTGTTGCTGGATAAAGATGGGGAGCCCCGTTACCTTCTCGGCTCTGGAGAACAGAAAGGGCTCGCTGGCGACCGCGTTCTCCTTGTGCCCGGCCCGCCAAACGAAATCGAGCTTGTTAGGCGCATCTTCAACATGTTTGTTGCTGAAGGGCAGAGCATGGCCGGCATATCGGTTCGTCTGAACAAGGAAGGAGTGCCCTCCACATACGGCGATGTGTGGACGACCGGGCGCGTCGCATCCCTCCTCAAAAGCGAGTTGATGATAGGCTACTATGTCTACAACCGAACGTCGCACAGTATGAGTAGCCAATCCAAGCCAAACACTCCCGATAAATGGGTCCGAATCCGGGTCATGGAGCCGATTGTAACGGTTCAAATATTCGAGAGGGCGCAACTCGCAAGGGGAAAGCGCGGGTACACCTATACAAAGCTCGAAATGCTCAAAAACCTGAAGCGGCTATTGAAAGAGAAGAAACGCCTCAGCCTCACCGTGATCAATGCTTGTCCGTATACTGCGTCGGGACAGTGCTATGTCCGGCTTTTCGGCAGCTTGAAGGCGGTCTATGCGGCGGTCGGCTACGTACCGGATCGGCGGGGAGCTCTGCGAAAGTACTCGGACGAAGAGCTTCTAGACGGATTTCGGCGGCTGCGCGCCGCTCACGGGCACCTCACATTGTCGCTGATTAATGCGGACTCCGATCTGCCCATATCTCGTGTGTTCAAAAAGCGGTTTGGCTCGATGGCCGCGGCCTATACGCTGGCTGGCTTTCCAGGACTGGAGTCGGAGCTAAAGCTGAGCGCGGTAGCGCGTATACGGCCCAGCGGCCCGGAAAGGCTGCGACGCGACGTCTCAAATGCTCAGGGCGAAAAAGGCGCATGATACGAACAGACCGAAGCTGCGGCTCTTCAATGAGGAGCCCCGACTCTGTTCCTCACGCAGCCGTCCCGCCGCTCCCACCTGATCTCGACTAGGGCGGCGGAACGGACGGTGCCAGCTCCTGCCCTACAGGCCCGCACCTCTCCCATGCGCTCTGAACGGATCAAACCGAAGCGCCATAACATCTGAACATAGACGGATTGGGGAGATCCCAGGGAGCGGTAGGCTGAGATCGTGGCGGGGTCGAGCGGGCCATAGCTGGGAACCTTACCTGGATTGCGATATTTGCCTGCTCCTAAGCGTTGAAGAGCCGTCCGGTTCACCAAATGCCAGGAAGATGGTGAAGCGTTCCTGCGCGGTCGTCTGCCCTGTGGAGAGGCCTTGCATGGAGAACCCGAGAATCAATGCAAGGTGCGCCGCACACCTGATGGCGCATTGCGATATGTCTGCGAGAGCCAGGCGCGGCCGCGAGACAACATGGCGACCGCGTTGACGCTCGCCTTCTTGCGGAGCGTGGCGGCAGATTTCGCCTGAGGCGTCAATACCGATTTCTGAGGATAGAAATCTCAGGGCGGATAGGCAAGCTGGCGGTGAGGAGTTGCTTGCCATGAGCACACTGACCTACCGACTTGCGGGGGACCACAGCGGAAACTGGATGGTTGTCTTTGAACCAGACGAATTGCATCTTTATATTGAATGTGTGGCACCGGGGACGAGCACCGACGCGACCAACTGGATCAGCGTTGATGATTTTTTCGCACGGCGGCCGACCGGCTCTGCTCACAGCCAAGCGATCGAACGCCTGGTCGAATTGCTGCGCCGCGCGCTCGACGGGGATTAGCTTCACTTCGCAATAATGCATTCCGCAACGTTGCCAGAACTCGATATTTTTTTCGGGAAAAACAGTAGGCGGAACTGCAATGTTTTTCGATGAAGGCGCCGAAATTCAAGACGGATCAGCGCAGCGGGATCGCCTTAAATTAAAACGCGGACTGCTCTATTCTGAATGCGGTCGAATTCTTATTGGGCCACGTAAGCTGCAAGGATTCTTGATTACTCTTTGACAGAACCGCACTCCCCGTGTAGGTGTCCGTGGTCCTCGGACAACGGACAGCGGATCGGAATCAAATGAAAAGCCAGGACATCGTCGTCCTGCTCAAGCTCATCAGCCTTCAGGAGCAGGAGAAAGAAAAAGGTGTCGAAACTCTGCGCTCAGAAGCGCAGGGCCAGGATCCATACTCGGTCCGCAATCTGGAGTCTTCTCTTGGCATAAGCAAGACGGAGGTCAATGCATCCATCAATCGAAGTCTTGCCTCCGGTATCGCGGCCAGGGATAGAGATACGGGCAGAGCGAAGCCGAGCCGCAGGAACCTGCAGAATTTCATCGTGCACGGGTTGAAGTTCGTTTTTCCAGCGAAGCCCGGAGCAATGCAGCGCGGAATCCCGACCGCTTTTGCGGCGCCCATCCTAAAGAACGTGCTAATAAGCGCTGGCAGCTACATCTATGTGTGGCCCTATGCCAGCGGCCGCGACATGGGACAATCGGTGACGCCGATGTTTAAAAGCGTTCCTGAAGCCGTTCAAAGGGATGATCGGCTGTACGAGTATCTTGCCCTTGCGGACGCAATAAGACTCGGAAACCAGCGCGAGGCTGGCCTCGCGGCGGAGCGTCTTGCGGAAAGGCTCGCGCAGAAATGACCAGCATCCAAGGCCAGCTACTAGCAATGCTAAGGGCTGTCGCGGAAGCTCTAGGCGATGACCTGCGCAAGCGTCTTGTGTTCGTCGGCGGATGTACGACCGCCCTTTTCATCACCGATGCCATCACGCTCGAGGATGTCAGGGCGACTGACGACGTCGACCTAATTGTCGATCTGGCCGGCTTTTCGGAATGGGCGCAGCTCCTGGAACGGCTTCGAGAGCGGGGTTTCTCGGAGTCACCCAACGACAGTGTCATTTGCCGAATGCATCTTGGCCGGCTCAAAGTCGACTTCATGCCGGACGATCCCAAAATCCTCGGATTCAGCAATCGTTGGTATGAAGCGGGTATTGAGACGGCGGTCGATTGTCCGTTGGACGATAAGCTCATCATCCGTCGCCTGACACCGGCACTCTTCGTCGCGACGAAGCTGGAGGCATACCTAGGCAGAGGTGGAAAGGATCTGCTTTCTAGCCGGGATGCCGAGGACATACTCTTGATCGTCGACGGCCGAGAAGAGTTGGTTGCTGAGCTGGGAGGCGCGGAAGACGAGGTCCGTAGCTATATCGGCGACCAGTTCAAAGACATGCTTGCAGCCCCAGATTTCGACGACTTTCTGGAAGGCAATATCAGAGGGCCGCAAGGCCGGGTCGAGATTGTGCGCCAGCGATTCATCGCGATAACCGAATATGCCAGCGGTGGCTGACCTGGTCTTCGAAGTCGACTGGACACCAAGCAAGACACAAGAACTCCGGACAACCGCGACCATGGTCGTGTCGGTACACGCGCTGGCTCCGCCCTATGATTCGTACTGGCAGCGATTCTGGTGCCTCGAGCCAGCTGCTCGTAGCGGCCTTAAAGCGCCGGCTGATGCGCTGCTTCGGGGCCGTTGACTAAGGACGAAAACGGTCCTGATGCGCAGCTTGAGGTTTCCGGCCTGTGGGCTGCGGATGTGAACGCGTGCCCGACGCCGTGGCGGCCCTCGCCGATCCGGTCGCGGTATCCTTCTGACGGCCCGGCGTTTATATTCACTCAGTTTGCAACTGGGCTTCTCCCGCACTTCTGCCCGGGAGCAGGACCGGTGGCGTGGTATGTTGAGCGATGAGGAGGACGACACCGAACTGCCGCGGCACCGGCGTGTCGGTGCTTTCGCCGGAAGGCGCGGCGAACTCGACGACGCCGCTGCTGCCGTGCTGACGCAGGTGCTCCAAGTCCAGTGCGCCACGGTGTTGAGAGCGAGCTTTGCCGCTATGGACCGGGGAGCGTTCTCCGCAGGAACTCGAGGCTGTCTCGTTCCGGAAAGTATGCTTCCAGATGTTGATCGGGCTTAACCTCGGCCTTGAGGAGGGCTTCACCCACTCCGTCAACGGTCTCCCCTCACGGCCCTCATTGTAGTCGTCTATTCCGATATCGGCCTCGCCCCCAGCCGGTCCGCTCCTCGAGCTGAAAGAGTCAGTCTGGCGTTGAGCAGCTTACCCTAACCGACAACGAACCCAACCGGCCACGTGCCATCGGATCCGGTGCCCTGCCCTGCCCTGCCCTGCCCGCCGGCACTTGCATCCCGCCTCTGAGTGTGCCCGATTTACTGCCGTAAAATATGATGCTTATGACAGAGAAAACATGCCGTTAGCTTGGATAGCAAGACAGTACCGCGCTCAAAAAACTGAGCAGCTGCCTTCGTGATGGCAAGAGCAGTTGGCAGCAAGAAAAGCCGGTCAGTGACGTTAACCTTTTGTTAACCCAAAACTTCTTGCCGGAGCGGGCCGAATCGGAGCTTAATGGCGCTTGTTGAGTGAATTGCTCACAAAAAGCGCCAATTCAGGTTTCGACAGAAATGAACATCTCCATGCGGCTGCCACGCTTCGAGTTCGATGACAAGATCCTCGAGCAAGGCGCAGAGATATCGCGGCGGCTTAACCAGCTCCGTATGGAGAAGTTTCCGCCAAATGCGACAAAGACACTTCGCCCTTTTTCGCTGGCGGAAGTGGCCCACTACCTTGGGGTCTCGCAGAACAATCTCAAGCGCCTCCATCTGGAGGGCAAAGGCCCCCTGCCCGAGCAGATACCTTCCGGACGCCGTTCCTATACCGCCGAACAGATGCTTGAACTGCGCCATTTTCTGGATCGGCATGGCAGGACCGAGGTAAAAAAATACGTCCCGCACCGCAAGCCTGGAGACAAGCTCCAGGTGGTTGCTGTCGTCAATTTCAAGGGCGGCAGCGGCAAGACAACAACGGCTGCCCACCTCGCCCAGCACCTTGCGCTGACCGGGCACCGCGTGCTTGCCATCGATCTCGACCCGCAGGCGTCACTTTCGGCCCTGCATGGCTTCCAGCCGGAACTCGATCGCAATCTCTCTTTGTATGAGGCGATCCGGTACGACGACGAGCGCAAGCCGATATCCGACGTGATCGTGCCTACCAATTTTCCGGGCCTGGATATCATCCCGGCCAACCTCGAGCTGCAGGAGTATGAGTACGACACGCCGCTTGCCATGCAGGACAAATCGTCCAGCGTTGGCCGCCAGTTCTTCACCAGGATTGCAAAGGCCTTGTCCGAGGTCGACGAGCGCTATGATGTCGTCGTGGTCGATTGCCCGCCGCAACTTGGCTATCTCACCTTGACCGCCATGTCGGCGGCGACGTCGGTTCTCATCACCGTCCACCCCCAGATGCTCGACCTAATGTCGATGAGCCAGTTCCTGCTGATGCTCGGCGGCATATTGAAGACCATCAAGGCCGCCGGTGCTGCGATCGAGCTGGATTGGTTCCGCTATCTGATCACGCGCTACGAACCCACCGACATTCCCCAGGCACAGATGGTCGGCTTCATGCAATCGATGCTTGCCGGCCAGATCCTTGAGAATCCCATGCTCAAGTCGACGGCAATCTCGGATGCAGGACTGACGAAACAGACGCTCTACGAGGTGGAAAAGTCGTCTTTTACCCGTTCGACCTACGAACGGGCACTCGAATCGCTGGACGCGGTGAATTCCGAGATTGTCGCGCTCATCCATCGCGCATGGGGACGGTCATGACGCATTTTACGGCAGTAAAAAATGGGGATTTTGCTCGTGAAATCAGCCGACTAGCTGCGAATCGGAGTGATTGAATGGCGCGCAAGGATGTATTCGGCAGCGTGATGGGCCCCGCGACGTCAGTCGCCGACAGCGGGGATGTCTCGGGCTATGCGGTTCGCGGGGCATCCCGGTCGATCATGCAGTCATTCGAGGAGCTCTCTAAGAGTTCGGTCGTCGATCTCGATCCGGCGTTGGTCGACACCTCATTCGTCTCGGACCGCATGGACGATGACGATGAAGCATTTCATGAGCTGCTGGCGGCGATTCGCGAGCGAGGGCAGGATTCTCCGATTCTGGTCAGGCCCCACCCGGATAGTTCCGGCCGGTTTCAGACCGTGTTCGGCCACAGGCGCGTCAAGGTCGCACGCCAGCTGGGCAGGCCCGTTCGTGCAGTCGTCAAGAAGATCGGCGATGAGGACCATGTCATCGCGCAGGGCCAGGAGAATGCTGCCAGGGCCAACCTGTCCTTCATCGAAAGGACGCTTTTTGCCGATCGCATTCTCAAGCGGGGCCATTCGCCGGACACCGTGAAGTCGGCCCTTGCGCTCGATGATACGACCTTCTCGAAAATGCGCTCCGTGACCAACAATATTCCCGAGCAGGTCATTGTGGCCGTCGGCTCCGCCAAGAGCATAGGCCGGGACCGCTGGTGGCAGCTTGCCAAGCTCATGGAGCATCCCGGGACCGCCGAGCGGGCGGCAGAGTACGTGACAAGTGCCGATTTCGCCGAACCGGGCAGTGACGCTCGTTTTGCTCGTCTGTTCGACTTTTTGAATGCGCCGGTGAAGCAGCCGCGAGCCGCATCGAAGCCTCAGGAAAAGGCCTGGGTGCCCCAGGACAAGTCGGTCCGGGCCAAGATCACCGATACGGGAAAGGTGTTTACGCTTGCCTTGAAGTCAAAGGATGCATCGCCCTTCGGCGCATTCATCGCCGACAAGCTCGACGAGCTTTTCGACGCTTTCAGGGCATCGGAAACGGCAAAGAAAACAGGAGACTGAAACCGCAAAAGAAAAAGGCCCCCGAACGTCACCGTCGCGGAAGCCCTTCTCAGGTCTGTAGCAAGCTGAGAATCGCATTTCCCCGAATCACTGTCAAGAGTCGTTGGCGTCGTTTCGACGAGCAGTTTTCTTTTGCCTGATTGAAAGGCGAGGAAATGGAGAGTGGTTATGCGACGACGCCCTTTGGGCGGCGGCCGATGACGCTTGCCTTGGTGCAAGCGAACGCGGCATCACGGAAGATTCCTGAAGGGGCCGCCGTCGAGAAATGGCAGGTGTATCGCTGGCTTTGCGAGGGCAAGACGATCATAGGCGTGGGAGATCGCGCCCTGGCCGTCCTCAGCGGACTGCTGTCGTTCTATCCGGACGATCAGATCAGCAAAGAAAACGGGCTGATGGTCTTTCCTTCGAACGCGCAGTTGTCACTGCGGGCGCACGGCATGGCCGATTCCACGCTGCGCAGGAACCTGGCCGAACTGGTGAATAGCGGACTGATCATCCGTCGAGACAGTCCAAACGGCAAACGGTTCGCTCGCAAGGCAAAGGGCGGCGCAGTCGAGGAGGCGTTCGGGTTCTCGCTGGCGCCACTGCTTGCACGCGCCGCGGAGTTTCAGCAGGCTGCCGAGCAGGTCCGCGCCGACAGCCGGGCGCTCAAATTGACGCGGGAGCGGATCACCCTCCACCGGCGCGACATTCACAAGCTGGTCGAAGCAGCGATCGACGAGGGCGCTCCTGGCGACTGGGGAACCATTTGGAGGCGGTTCAGAGCAAGCGTGGATGCTATTCCTCGGCGGGCAGGGCTGTCGGAGCTGGAAGCGATTGTCGCGGAGCTCTCCTTGCTGCACGACGAAGTGGATATGATGCTGGAAAGCTTCATGAATTCCACGAATCCTATCGGCAATGAGTCCCAAAACGAGCGGCAGCAATCTGATTCAAACACAGACTCCACTTTTGTATTTGAACCAGCTTTAGAACAAAGCAGGGCGACGGTCGAACCAAGAACGGCCTACGCCGAGAAGCCGAAAGGCTTCCCGATAGGACTTGTGCTGAAGGCCTGCCCCGAACTTGCCGACTATGCCGCCCACGGAATCGCAAGCTGGCGCGATTTGATGATTACCGCCGCCCAGGTGCGCGGCTACCTTGGCGTCTCGCCCTCGGCGTATGAGGAGGCTTGCCATGTGATGGGCCAGGAGGTCGCCGCGATCGTGATTGCCTGTATCCTGCAAAGGGCGCAGCATATCAACTCGGCCGGGGGCTATCTACGCGTGCTGACCGAAAAGGCGAGGGCAGGACAGTTCTCGGTCGGACCGATGCTGATGGCAGCACTCAAGGTCAATGGCACGACGGCAAGAATGACCGGCTAAGGGCTGAAAATTCTTGTGCGTAATGCTGCCGTTGCTGGTGGTCCGCGCGCGGTCGAGGAGGCGAATGGCAAGATGGTGTTGTGAGATCGACGTGCCAAGCAGCTCGCAAGCTAGTCTACGCAATCAGAGGCCACCAAGCAACGTCATGCGCCTGCGGGCTTGATAAGCGCCATATGTTTTGCACAGTAAAGCGGCGACTAATATGACAAGGAACTCCATGGGGAAGGCCCTCAAGGTATCCGTGCAGAATGAACCCCTGGTTTTGTCTATATGGACCGGGCCGGGAAAATTGCCGTTGACCAGGTGGCCGACAGCTTTGGAATGTCCAAGGGTCAGTTGGCTCAGACGGCCGGGCTTGCCCGTGAAACCCTCTATCGGCTGGAGCGCAGCCGCACGGCCAAGACGCAGAGCCGTCTGCGCGAGATGCTCGAGATCATCAGCCGCGTGACGGAATGGGCGGGCGGCAAGGAACAGGCCATGGCCTGGTACCGAGCCCAGCCGCTGCCGGCATTCGGTGGACGCACCGCCGAAGCCCTCGTGAAGGAAGGCAAGGCAGCTGCTATTCGCGACTACCTCGATCACATGGCCCTGGGTGGCTTTGCTTGAGGTTTGTCGGAACGTGCTACAGGGCGCATGATCCACGTTGGGCGTTCAAGCCGAGTTCCGGTGATGGAGCGGCGATCAGGGGTGCTCGGTTCAATCCCGAAGGTGTGCCCGCGCTCTATCTGGCGCTGACGGTCATGACGGCAGTCAAGGAAGCCAACCAGAGCTTCGCGCATCGCATCGACCCCTGCGTGCTGTGCTCCTATGAGGTGGACTGCGAGGACATCACTGGTCTGACGAGCGAGCAGGGCAGGGGAGAATCTTCTGTCACGCTTACGGACATGGCCAGCGCCTGGGCCACGGCTCTCGGTAACGGCGAGCGACCTGAATCCTGGTCCATCTATGACCGGCTGCAGCCTCAAGGCATCGCTGGAATTCTGGTGTCGAGTTTTGCTCCGGGCGCGGAGACGGAGGACCGCAATCTGGTGCTATGGGACTGGGGCCCGGATCTTCGTACCCATCCGGTGAGCACCGCGGCGCCTATGTCCCGTTAGCGGACAGGACGAAGTTCCGGGCGGGGTGGGAAGCCGCCATTGCCCACAAGGCCTGGGGCCTGATCAACCGAGCTCCCATGGCAGAAGCAGCGGGTATGCCGTGTTGCGCGGCGAGAAGGCTTCCTATGACCCGCAGGCCCGCGAGTTGGGCGCGAAGAGGCTGCGCTGGGTCAGCGCGCGCGCCGGTAATGCATGGCGACCGCGCCGCTGCGGAGCGGCTTGGCCGAGATCAGCTCGAGCCGTCGCGTACTGGGCAGCCCGCTCTGGTAGAGGGTCGGGCCGTGGCCCGCGATCCTGGGGTGCACGAGGAGCTTGTACTCGTCGATTAGATCCAGCCGGTCCAGCTCGGTCGCGAGCTTGCCGCTACCGAGGAGCACGCCGGCCGGGGTCGCGTCCTTGAGCCTCTGCACGCCCGTGCGCAGTTCGCCGCCGATGTGGTGGCTGTTGGTCCACGGGAAGGCCTTTCGCGTCGATGACACTACGTACTTCGGCTTGGCCTCCAGCTTGACCGCCCACTCGCGTATCGCCGGCGGCGCCTCCTCGTCGCCGCGGGCGACTGCCGGCCAGTAGCTCTCCATCATCTCGTAGGTGACGCGACCCCACAGCATTGCTCCGCCCTCATCCATAAGGCGGGTGAAGAAGGCGTGCGTCTCGTCGTCGGCAATTCCCTCCTGGTGGTCGACGCAGCCGTCCAGGGTGACGTTGATGCTGAAGGTCAATAGTCCCATGCGGCGAGTCTAAGCCATACAATGGAGAACATGAAGGCCGATTGCTCGCGTTGATGTTGAACTTCCGCAATGGGTCGGCACACGAAGTAAGGCCCGTACCGACTTCCGGACGTTACCCTAGAGCGCTACGCAGCCCGCGGTGGCTCGGCGCCGGACCGCCAGTTCCACGGCAGCTTTGCTGGGCGGGGTGCTCAGCGATGCCGGCCAGGACGTCAGCGAGTAAGCCTGAGGATCGACGTCATTGAGCTTGCCGGTGACGATCAGGCTGTAGAGGATCGCCGCGCGCTGGCCGCCGCGATCCGAACCGCAGAACAGCCAGGACTTGCCTGGCGATGAAACAGGCCGGATGGGCAGGGGCGGTCCCGAACGACAGAAGTGACCAATTCATTTAGCGAGGGTGGAAGGCGTGCGCGGATCCCGAGAGGCAAGAACGGCAGGGGAGGGGGCTTTTGCCTCCTTAGAGGCCGGAAGCCTTGGTCAAGTTGATGCGGAAGCGATCTCTGCGGCGCTGGTAGCGGCGGGTCATCTCCGCGGAGGCATGGCCGAGCTGTTTTTGCACATAGCGTTCGTCGACCTCGGCCGACGAGGCGAGGCCGGCGCGCAGTGAGTGGCCGGCGAATTTCTTGGCCCGTTCGCCCTCCGACAGATCGCCGCGCACCCCGGCGGCCAGGGCCGCGCGCTTGACCAGGCGTGCGACCTCCTGGTCGTTCAAGCGATCGACACCGACCGCTCTGCCTTGACCAGCAACGCGCCGGAACAGAGGTCCGTGCGCAATGCGCGCCAGTCTTAGCCAGGTCTGCAGAGCGACCACAGGGCAGGTGGGGTCGGAGGAGCCGCGGCCGATTTCGACCTCGCGCCAGCCGGTTTTGCCGCGCAATGTGACAAGCAGACCCTTATCGGCAAAAATCTCGACCCAGCCGCGTCCGTCCTCGGTCTGATCCCTGCCGACGTCGAGGCCGACGATTTCGGATCGGCGAAGGCCGCCGGCGAAACCCAAAAGCAGCATGGCGCGGTCGCGCAGACCACGGAGCGTGCCGCGGTCGAGGGTCTCGAGCATGGCGATCAGATCCTCGGGCAGGATCGCCTCCTTCTGCCGGGGAGGGGAGGCGTGGGTGTTGCGAATGCCAGCCATCACCGTGGCGATATGCCGGTCCTTACGGTCCAGCGGCTGCCCGCGCTGGGCAAAATTCCAGGAGAGCGACGAAAGCCGGCGCTCGATGGTTGAAACGGTGTTGGGCTTTCTGTCGCCAGTGGCCGTACCTGACGCGCAGGCGGCGATATAGAGCCCGAGGACCTGAGGATCGGGCGGGAACATCTCGATGCCTTGGCGCCGGCACCAGCTCGAAAAATGGCTCCAGTCGGCTGCGTAGGCACGGCGCGTGTTGGCCGAACTCGCCGCCTCGATATAATCGCGCGCGCGGCCGGCGAGCGCCTCAAGATGCGCAGGCAGGCTGGGATTGGCGATGGCTGGAAGGGGAGGGGGCGAGCCGTGGTCGGCATCGCCCATCTCCATGACGACGTCGACGATGTCGGGCATGTCGTCATCGCCGGAAGCAGCCGATGATCTTGGAGCGTCGTCAGTCTTGCTCATGCCGCTTCGATATCCGTTTGGGAGAAGTCTTTGCCGATGAAAAGCAGCGGTTCGTCTGCGCGCTTTGCCAAAGCGTAGGAGAGGCAATCGGCAAAATTCAGCGCCGCTGGGTGGTGGCCCTTGCCGTAAGTCAGCCAACCTTGGGTCGCAAGATCAACCAATTCGGAGTCGACAGGAATGATGTCGGCCTCGATTTTGCGCAGCCAAAGATCGATCTCAGCCAACGCGTGTTCGCCGCGCCTGCTGACCAGCACCATGCGTGCCTCGAGCACGCAGGTTGCCGGGATCAGACGGATTGGGTCGGAGACCAGCGCTCGTTCCAGCCTTGCTGCCTCAGGCTCGCTCCGAAGGATCGCTACAACGGCTGAGGTATCGATCACCATCAATTAGGGATTCCATGCTCGTCATACCCGATGATCTCCTCGTCGCTGCGGCTATCCAGTTCAGGCAATCGTGCAACTCTTTCTCGGATGGCGCGCAATTCTGCCAGCAGACGCTCCTGCGCGGTCTCTCCAAAGCCCAAGCGATGCAAGCGCTCGCTCAGGGCCTGATGAATGGCTGCTGTCTTACTGATACCCTGGCGGCGTGCGAGTTCATCGGCGAGAGCAACGGTGGCTGGATTTTTGATGTTCAGGGACACGAAAGACTCCAAAATTCTACCTTTCTGACCAATTCTACCATGGACCCCTAGCCTCGTAAAGGATGAATGATAATGCAACATTATCGTTCGTTGTGGAGCTACGACGGGCGCGGCGGTTTGTTCGCATTATCGTTGCCAGAAGCGCCGCGCTCGTTCATCCTCATTGACGATGATTCTTCGCCCCAAGCCGTCGCTCCGCCACAATGCTCACCCTGCCGGGATCGAACTGGTCACCACCGTGGCGCCGGTGCCGTCCTGGTTGCGACGGGCGGTCGACGGCCCGCAAAGCCTTGACGAGGCTGCGGTTGTGGCAGGCGCAACGATCGGCGCGCTCGACGCTGTCGTGCGCCGGCAGGAGCGATGGGCCGGCGCCTGGCGGCAGCGCTTGGCGCTTTCGGCGGCTGCGGCAACTGCGAAGCAGGCCGGCCGCGTCGAGGATGACGGCGCCCTGCGTGACGCGGTGTGTCTGACCCGTCCCGGCGATGACGTCGGGCCGGCCGGCCGCATCCTGCTCGCCTGGCGCCGGCTGACTTTGCTGCCGGCAGAGGATCTGCTGACGGAAGCTGTGCTCGCCGCCGCGCTGGACGAACTCGGTCACGGAGGCGACGACGAGGCGGTGAGCGATCTGATCGAGGATCTCCGCCAGCTTTCCGGGGCGGAGGGCGTTGTCGCGGTGCTGACCGGCGCCTTCGCGGCTGCTGAGCGCCATGGCTTCGGACGCAGTTTCGGGTCCTGGCTCGCCGACGTCCTGCTCGCGCAACGGCTGGGCTGGCAATATGCGGTGCCGCTGCTGGGAGCGCAGTCAGGATCGGGCGGGTACACGCGTGGCGTGCGACCGAGAATAACCAGCCTGGCGGAGAGGGACCAGGGGCCAGGCCGGGAGAGCGTGCAGAGCCTCCTTGTGGCTCAGGCGCGCGCCGCGCTGCGGGCCGTCGAGCTTTCGGCCGAGCTCGATCGTCGTGCCCAGCGGCTCATCGCCGTTGCACCGAAGCTGCGGGCAAAGGGATCGGATGCTGTAGTCGAAAAACTGCTCTCCGACGATGCGATTGTCGCGTCCCAGCCCATTCCTGGCATGAGCGAGCGAGGTCTGCGGCGCCTGTTTGACAGGCTTGTCGACTTTGGCGCCGTGCGAGAATTGTCGGGTCGGCCGACCTTCCGGCTCTATGGGCTGTAGCGATGGCGGACCGGACGGGAACTCAGCGAAAGGATAACCAGCGCTTGCTGGTCGATACCGAACTCGAGCACCTGCCGTCGGAGCTGCGCTGGCGTGAATGGATGGGCCGGATTGAGGCGGTCATCTTCGCCGCCAGCGAGCCCGTCATGCGTGAGACGCTGGCGCGGGTCGTCGGAAAGAGCTGCAACGTCGATCTGATCATCGACGACATTCGCGAGGAACTGCGCAACCGGCCCTATGAGCTCGTGTCGGTCGCCGGAGGATGGCAGCACCGAACCAGGAAAGCGTTTGCCGACGTCATTCGCGGTGCATTTGGCACAGCAACGGGCCAGGGCGCGGATAGAACGCGGTCAAAACCCCTGTCGCAGTTCGAGGCGCTGGTGCTGATGTGCATTGCATACTTCCAGCCGATCACCCGTGGCGAGCTGTCATCCTTCTTCGGCAAGGAGGTTTCACGCGATCTGATTGGCGTACTGCGCGAGCAGGAATTCATCACCTCGGGACCGCGCAGCCCACAGCCCGGCGCCCCCTACACCTACGTGACGACCAAAGCCTTCATGTCGCACTTCGGTTTCGACACGCTGCGCGACTTGCCCGATTTCGAGGCGCTCGAGGACGCCGGACTGCTCAGCAAGGAGAAGCTGCTGGCGGGAGAAATTCCGGCCGGGCTGGCGAGCGAGGAGGAGGAAGGCGAAGAGGAACATTTAGAGGCTGACCGCGTTGAGGACCAAGTGCCCTAGAGGTCGTTGCGCCCTTGGCGAGAGGCGGCAATTCAGGGCCAGGACGACTGATCGTGCGGCAGCCGATGATCGGGATCATGGACCGCGACGCGATCCTCTTCGACAAGATTGGCCGAGAAGATCGCCAGATTGGTGCCGCCGGCATGGCGCAGCGACGGAAACAGGATACCGCGAAGCCCAGCCGTGATGACCAGGTCCGCGAGCTTCCACGATGGCGGGACCTTCCTGTCGATGCGGGCGATCTGGCGCCACGCACAATCCCATCCTTGCCAGATGTCGTCCCAGACATTTGGGTCGAACCCCTGCGAAAGGTCGGCGACCTCGGCGAGCGTGATCTTGTAGGCTGCAAGGGTGGCCGGCGGGATGATGCTGGCGCCCTGCTTGTATTCACCGAGGGCCGTTTGCGGCGCGCGTGACAGGTAAAGCGCCTCGACGCCCGGTCGATTGAAGCGGCCGCCGTCGATCGCCGCGCCCGCACCGCTGATGGGCAGGAATGCCCATTTGGGTGTCAAATAGCGGTGAAAGATCTCGTCCGGGCCGACGTGGGTGATTCTCACCCGCGCGCCCCGTTCTCGAGATCCCTGATGAAGGCCAGAACCGCCTCGACCTGGCCGTCCGCAACGAGCTCGGCCGCCGTGCGATGGCCATAGTCGGCGATGGGCTCGTTGCGATACCAGTAGATCGCCTTGTCGACGTTACCGGTGAGTTCCGTCGCGGCCGAAATCACCTTCACCATTTCGCGCATCCGGCCCTGCAGGCGTTCCGATGCGGGATTGCGCAGCGTGTTGCGATGAACACCGGTTAACTGCGCCAGGTTGGCCACCTTCACGCCGAGGGCCTGCGACAGGCGTTTCGGCGAGATATAGGGCGTGCGTGGTTCCTGCAAGCTATCGACAAAGCCTGAGACCACCGCGGAATGTGCGAGCTGTGCGTGGGTCATGGCAAATCTCCGACCTCTCATACGCACAATATATGCACATTAAAGCGCATAGCAAGTGAACAGAGGTCCTTTCTCATAGCGGTTGCCGCCCGGAAAATGCGGGCCGACTATCTCGGCGCCCTTCCGGTCGGGAGAATGACATGCTGGTCGGCATGGTGACCGACCGCGATATCGTGATGCGCGGTGTCGCCGAGGAGCGCTCAGCCGGCAACACGACCGTTCGCGAGGTCATGTCCGAGCATGTCTATGCCATTTGCGGATCAAGCGGATGATGCGCTTGTTGCCGATCCTGTGTTCGATGAAGCGAACCAGCCTTTCCTGACTGACCGTCCCGAAGAAGTTCTGGGTGTCGGCGTCTACGATCCAGTTCACCTCCCGTTGGTCAATCGCGATGTACAGGGCATCCAATGCGCCGTGTGGTCCTCTTCCGGGCCGGAACCCGTAGGAGAAACCGCAGAAGTCGCCTTCATAGATGCATTGAGCACCGTGACTGTTGCATCCTGAACGATCTTGTCTTCCAGTCGCTGTTTCCCATCCGCCTTCGGTATAACCCCCCCGCTGGACTCGTTTGTGCAAATACTCAAGCCGAAGCTCGAGGGCGCTGACGAGCCCCTCTGGCATCTTCCCCATTCCGCCGCTACCACCCCTTGGCTGAGAAGCTCGCACAATCGGCGACCATCGCCCTCATACGCGTCAATCCGATGGTGGGGGCCTTTCACGAAGTCCAATTACTAGCGGAAGGGACAGCACACAGAGTCCCGCCATCATGAGGAACCCGGGCGGGCCATAGGCTCCATAAAGCTGACCTGATACCCAGACAAGGCCCGCGGTGGCCAGCCCCGGGCCGATCGCGTAAAGGGCCTGCGCCGTGGCGGCAAGATGTGCCGGCACGCTGCTGGCGATAACACGCATACAGGCAAGATGCAGCAGTGCGAAGGTAATGCCGTGAAGCGGTTGCACGAACGCAAGCATCCAGATCGCCGCCGTTTCCGCTTCCACGACCCAGCGCAGGATTCCGGCCACCGCGGCCAGAGCAGCGGCCCCGGCCCCGCCAAGCCGGCGCAGCAGGATCGGCCCGACCACAACGAACACCACCACCTCCGCTCCGACGGCTTCCGACCAAAGTATGCTGCTCGCCGCCGTGCCGACCCCGGCCGCCGTCCAGCGGATGACCGAGAAGGTGTCATGCATTGCATGGCTGCCATAGATCAGCGCCGCAATCATGACGATGCGCCGGAAAGTCGGGAGACCGAGCAGCTCGCGCAGCCCGCCGATTACGCTTTGCCCGACCGGGTCCGCAGCCCGCTCGGCGCCGGTGTCTGATTCCGGCACCAGCGCGGCGGCAGCCAACGCTCCGGCGAGCAGCGCGGCGTACATCCATATAATCGCATCCAGCTCGAAAACTCCGAGCACCTGGCCAGCCGCGAGGGTGCCAGCAACGAAGGCCGCTGATGCCGCACCCCGCACCCAACCATACTCAAAACCCGGCTCGCGCACCGATGCGCGCGCCGCAAGGGCGTCGGCGAGGGTTGTGATCGGTGCCAGCCCGGCTGACTGGGCCAGATAGACGACCAACAGAAGAAAGACGCCTTGCACGGCAGCCAGCCCAAGCGTCGCCGCTGCCGCGATCCCGATGCAGACCGCCAGGGTGATGCGGAGGGCACCGAGAAGATCTGCAATTCGATTGGCGAGCGGTCCGGCAATCAGCCGGGCTGCGTTGCCTAGCCCGAACAGAACGCCCAGCTCTTCAGGTGTCAGGCCGCGCGCCTCAAAATACCGTGGCCAGAACGGGGACGCTGTCCCGAATGCAGCATACATTGCGGCATAGAGCGCTAAAAATGCCAGCAGCGGGCCAAGGCGTGCCATGCCAAAGTTCTGCCACGGACGCGCCTCGCGCTACAGGGGGGATCTGGAGAATGATGCTTCTTCTGCGAATAAACTCGGCCCCGCTGAAGCGGCTTCGACACGCCACGTTGACCCAGAATATGATCACCTTGATGCCGGCGCTCGATGCCATGCCGGAATGCCCGCACCCCGCGAACATTCCGCAAAGATCAGGACCTAGGCCCTCAAGCCTTGCCTAGCCCGAACGTCACGATGGGTGATCTTCCCGGGAACATATTAGCAATTCGAGAGTTGGCGTCGGTGCAATACAAGGAGAGGTGTGCGCGTCGCCCGCTTTCGTTGAAGGCCGACTTTTCACTTTCACGATGTCCTGCAAAAATGAAGATCGCCCAGATTGCACCTCTTATCGAATCTGTACCCCCCAGGCTCTATGGCGGGACCGAGCGCATCGTTTCATATCTGACGGAAGAGCTGGTTCGACAGGGCCACGAGGTGACCTTATTCGCCAGCGGTGATTCACGCACTTCGGCCGAACTGGTGGCGTGTTGCGATGTTGCACTGCGCCTGAATCCCAAGTCCCAAAACCATATTCCCTACCACATCATGATGCTTGAACAGGTCCGTAAACGGGCGGATGAATTCGATGCACTGCATTTTCATGTCGATGTTCTCCACTTTCCGATAATTCGAGAGTTCGCGCAGCGAACCGTTACCACGCTTCATGGCAGGCTCGACCTTCCGTTCCTGGCGCGGCTTTACGCGATGTTCGACGACATTCCGCTGGTCTCGATTTCCGATGACCAGCGCCGGCCCATGCCGCCGGTCAATTGGCTCGGAACGGTCTACCATGGCCTGCCGCGTGATATTCTTCCATTCCGGCGGAAAGCCTCGGGATATCTGGCATTTCTTGGCCGCATCTCACCGGAAAAGGGCCCGGAAGTGGCGATAGAAATCGCCGCCCGCGCTGGAATGCCGCTGAAGATCGCGGCCAAAATCGACGCGGTTGACCAATCATTTTGGGCGGAGCGAGTTGAGCCCCTGGTGCTTCGATATTCGAATGTCGAGTTCATTGGCGAGATCGATGAGCAGCAGAAGGCGGAGTTTTTGGGCAATGCGACAGCGCTGCTGTTTCCGATCGACTGGCCCGAACCGTTCGGCCTTGTAACCATCGAGGCAATGGCCTGCGGCACCCCGGTGATAGCCTTCAACCGCGGCGCCGTTCCAGAGGTCATCGATGATGGCGTGTCCGGATTGATAGTGGACAGCGTCGACGAAGCTGTGGAGGCTGTACGGCGGATAGGCGGTCTCGATCGCGCACGGGTACGGGAAACTTTTGAAAGGCGGTTCATGGTCGGGCGCATGTGCAGCGACTATATGGAGGTCTACCGCTCGCTCGCCGGCAACAAGCGATTTGCATTTGGCTCTCGAAATGGCCGCGCTGAAATGCAGCTGGTCAGGCCTGTTTGACCGAACCGGCCTAGAACCGATCGGCTTCGAGCCGCTTTTGATCGCGCTCTACAACAGAATTCGCCAATCATTCGCCAAGAATTCGAACGAGGCTCTCCGCGATCGCGCGCCGAGTGCGGGATTGATGCGAGACGCTGTTGATGAGGATGGTTCGGCGCCGGCCTTGATGGGCAAGCATGTGTGCCTGCGCCGCCCAAGTCTCCACCGCCCAAGTCTCTTTCGAACAGGAGGGCTGACATGACCACTGAAGTCGAAGAACGCAAGCTTGATCCAGCTGTGGCTCTCCCGGCGCTCGACGAATCGGCGCCGCGCGAGCCGCATAGGCAATTTGCTCTCAAGCACGAGGACTGCTTCATCGTCGCGGACAGCTATGGCGACATACGAGGCACCGGCGACGGACTTTTCCGCGACGACACGCGTGTGCTGTCGCGCTTCCGTCTGTTCATCGGCGGCCGCATGCCCTCACTGCTTGGCGCCTCGCTATCGCAAGATAACATCCTATTCACCGCCAATCTTACAAATCTGGCCACCATCGGGCCGAACGGTAGTGAAACGCTGCCGGGCGTCGTGCACATCGATCGGACCCGGTTCATCTGGCAAGACCGCATGTTCGAGCGCGTCATCTTCACGAATTACTCCGCGCGCGAGGTGCTGCTGCCGGTCCGGTTCGACTTCGACGCCGATTTCCGTGACATGTTTGAGGTGCGCGGCACTACGCGCAGCCGGCGCGGTCGCGCGCATGACGCGCTAGTGGGCGAGTCAAGAGTGACGTTTCGCTACGAGGGTCTCGACAATGTGGAGCGCCAATCCGTCATCGCGTTTTCGATGACGCCCCATCAGATGCACCCCAATCACGCCGAGTTCCTCATTGTGGTGGGGATGCGCGACAGCAGAGCGCTCCATCTGGAGGTCGGTCACAGCGAGGAAATCCCGTCCAGTGATCGCTTCCGCGCGGCCGCGGCGCGAGCGCGGTTTGCCATGCGCTCAAAGCGTCGACAGGGCGCCACCGTCTTCAGCTCCGGCCGCGTGTTCAATGACTGGCTCACGCGCACGCGCGCCGACATAGCGTTGCTGACCACTGATCTGGAGACCGGGCCTTATCCGTACGCCGGTATTCCCTGGTTCTCGACCGCCTTCGGCCGCGACGGCGTCATTTCCGCCTTGCAAATGCTGTGGCTCAACCCTGACCTTGCCCGCGGGGTCCTGGCGTTCCTTGCCCGCTATCAGTCGACAGAGACTTCGATATTTGACGATGCCGAGCCCGGCAAGATCATGCATGAAACGCGCAAGGGGGAGATGGCTGTGCTGCGAGAGCTACCGTTCGGCCGCTACTACGGCGGCGTCGACACCACTCCGCTCTATGTTTACCTGGCCTGGTCCTATGCCGATCGCACGGGCGATGACGAGTTCGTCGATCGCATGTGGGACTCGCTGTGTGCGGCCATCGCGTGGATGGAGGAGGTAGGAGCCCGCAACGGAGAGGGTTTCGTGACCTACAGCAGGGCGGCAGATACGGGGCTTTTCAACCAGGGCTGGAAGGACAGCGCAGACGCTATCTTCCATAGCGATGGGACGATACCCAGGGGACCAATCGCACTGGTCGAGGTGCAAGGTTACGTCTTCGCAGCCTATCAAGGCATGGCTGCGCTGGCCGCCAAGCGCGGCGATGTCGCCAAGGCAGCGCACTGGAGCGGCATGGCAGAAAGGATCCGCAACGCAGTGGAGACGCAGTTTTGGATGTCAGACCGCAATTTCTATGCCTTGGCAATCGACGGCGAAGGCAAGCAATGCGCGGTGCGCGCCTCCAACCCCGGTCACCTGCTTTATGTCGGGCTACCGTCAGCTGAACGGGCGCAATCAGTTGCCGAGCAGCTGTTATCAGCCCATCTCCACAGCGGTTGGGGCGTTCGGACTTTGGCCGACGACGAGCTTCCATTCAATCCGATGTCCTATCACAACGGCTCGATCTGGCCGCACGATACGGCAATCTGTGCCGCTGGGCTCGCCCGCTACCAGGAGCGCACCAGTGTCGTGAAGCTTATGAGCAGCATGTTCGAGGCGGCGGTCCGTTTCAACATGCGGCTCCCGGAGCTATTCTGCGGGTTTACGCGTGCGATCGGTGATGCGCCAGTGGCCTATCCCGTGGCTTGTCTGCCACAGGCATGGTCCGCCGGATCCGCCTTCATGATGCTGCAAGCCTGTCTGGGGATTCGGATCGATGGTTGGAAGGGCGAGATCAATGTCGAACGCCCTCGGCTGCCGATAGGCATCGACAACATCGTCCTCCGGCACTTAGCGGTCGGTGACGTGAAGGTCGACCTCACTTTTCAGCGCGTCGGCGACCGCATCGTCTGCTATCTCGACGAGCGACACGAGGGCCTCGTGCCGCTGGTTGTGCGCTCTTAACTGTGGGCGGCTGCAAAAAAATGGTCGTGCATCAGGCAACCGAGCCCCACCCGACCGGGCTCCAGAGCGGTTGTACGTCTTTTTGGCGAAGGGCGGTTTCGGTAAGATAGCCGGAGCGCAGGCCGTGGGCGGAGAAGGCTTGCGGCTCGAGCCCGGCCTCGGCGACGCGGCGCTTCAGCACCAATTCGGCAGCCTGCAAGGGTTTGTCCGATTCCGAACAGTTAGGCGGAGGCTAGGCCGAAGTGACTTTGCTCCTCCTCGCCGTAAGCACCGTGTGTGAGTTTTATCATTCCAACGCGATCGACGATTGCGATCTCGCCGCGTTTGGCGTGAACCAGCCCCCGATGTTCAAGCATTTGGAGGGCGGTGGTAACGCCGGGGCGCCGGGCACCAAGCATGGTCGCCAGAAATTTATGCGTCAGGTAGATCTTGTTTCCTTCGGCGCGGTCTTGGACCATCAGCAGCCAGCGGGCCAACCGCTCCTCGATTTTGGAATGGCCGTTGACCAGCGCGGTCCGGGACGAGTGCACGAGGAACGCGTGGGCATAGCGAAGCAGCGACTCGCGAAGGGACTGGCTTGCTGCAATCGCAGCGCGAAGGTCTTCAACGGGCAGAATCCAGCCATTGCCGGCGACCTGGATATAGGTTTCATTGGGAGATCTGTCTTGGCCGAGGATAACGGCAACCCCTGTCATGCCATCGTGGCCGACGATGCCGACTTCGCTTTGCCGCCCACCGGTCATGGTGGCGACCACCGATGCAATGCCCATCTCTGGAAAATACACACGCTCGATCGGCTGATATGCGACCTCCAACTGGTCTTTGATGTCGAGTTCGACGTGATGTTACCCGGACACCGATTGCAGGCCATTGCTAACGACCGCTCCTTATGATTGGGAAATTTTCTTCGGAGGTGAGTTCGATCTCGCCTTTGACTGCGGTAATTCAAATGGGCCGAAAGATATCGACGCGGTGCTAGTGTTGCAATCGTTCGGCACCCCAGTTTGCTCTCCAAAGCTGCTGGAGAGAGGGGTGCCACTAACCTCTCCTGCCGACCTGGTTCACCATAACCTGCTGCATGAAACGTCTGATCGGCACGATTGGAAAGTTTGGGCTGGGCGATTTGTGCCGAACCTTCTTGACGTGAACTCGGGTGAGGTCTTTCCCAGTGCCGATATGGCCTATCGTGCCGCGGCCATGGGCCAGGGCGTCGCGATCGGAGACCTTCTCTGTGCTCCACGAAGAGATCACCAAGGGAGAACTGGTCCTGCCGTTCAAGGACATGCAGATCTCTGACGACACGGAGGCCTATTACTTGTGTTGCAGAAGAGATTGCTGGACCGACCCTCGTATCGCCGCATTCCATCAGTGGGTATCGGCCGAGGCAACGTGGTCCTGAAGGCCGGGACGGTCAGGCGCGCCCCAAACGGCGACAATCGGGCGCGGCCATTTAAGTCGCATAGCATCGTATCCTGGAACTTCGAGGTGTCTACTCATAGAACACTGCATGGGGATGCCTTCAAGATCGTCCAGACACTACACGGTCACGTACTGGTTGCGCCTTGTCAGATGTGGCCAGCGTTCTCGCTGTTGGCGGACCACGGCAATTGTCCGCGAATGCGGCTAACGCTTCGAACTGGCGATTGAAACAGCTGGCCTGGAAACCCGCGCGAAGGGGGTGCTTCCCACCTGCGCAGTCCGTGGAGCTTAGCGCATTAGATCGGCGTACAAACGCAGCGGGAACTTTTAGCCCCTCGCGTCCATTTCCTGATCGATGCCCTGGAGAGTTCCGCCATGAATGTCAGCGATGAAAGGACTGTATCGCTTTGGGCGGCAACCGAAGTCGCGCCTGAGGCGGTTCCGCTCGAGCGGAGTGAACAGGTCGATGTCGTGGTCGTCGGATCTGGTATTGCCGGACTGTCGGTCGCCTACGAACTGGCCGTCGCCGGGCAAAAGGTGGCAGTGCTTGATCGCGGCCGGATCGGAAGCGGCATGACGGCACGCACCACCGCGCATCTGTCATCGATCTGCGACGATTATTTTTCGGAACTGATCAAATTGCGCGGCGAGGAACTGGCGCGGATTTACTACCGAAGCCAGTCGGCCGTTATCGCCCGTATCCAAGCAATCCAAGAGGCGGAGGGTATAGCGTGTGATTTCCGCCGCCTCGACGGCTTTCTGTTTCCGGCGTCAGGCAGAAAGGAATCCGTCATCGAGCGCGAACTGGACGCCGCTCTGAAGATCGGAGTCGACGTCGAGAAAATCGTGGGCGTGCCGCTTGCTGGGTTTTCGGACGCGCCCGTCCTTCGTTATTCCAATCAGGCGACATTCCACCCGCTCAAATATCTCCGCGGGCTGGCTGCCGGCATCCGCGCGCGCGGCGGCGCGCTTTATGCGGATACCATCGTCGACAAACTCGAGGAGACTGACGGCGGCGTGCGCGTAACCACGGTCTCAGGCTTTGCCGTGTCTGCCAAATCGGCCGTTGTCGCCACCAACTCGCCGATCAACGATCGGGTGGCGCTCCACACCAAGCAGGCGCCGTATCGGACCTACGCGATGGCATTCGAGATCGCGCGCGACATTTTGCCGGATGCACTCTATTGGGACACGCTGGACCCCTATCACTACGTCCGTCTGCAGCCTGGCGAAGGCAAGACCGACTTTCTGATCGTCGGTGGTGAGGATCACAAGACAGGGCAGGCCGACGACGCCGACGACCGCTTCGCTAGCCTGGCGGCCTGGACCAAAGGGTTGGTGCCCGATATCGGCGCGGAAGCCAATCGATGGTCCGGGCAGGTAATGGAGACCGTCGATTACGCCGGATTCATCGGCCGTAATCCCGGCAACGGGCACGTCTTCGTTGCTACCGGCGATTCCGGTCAGGGCATCACCCATGGGGTTGTGGCCGGCCAATTGATTTCCGACCTGATCCTGAAAGGGGAAAGCCCCTGGCGGGAACTTTACGAACCCTCTCGCAAGACGGCACGCGCGATCGGCGATTATTTGGCGGAGAATGCGACAGCGATCAGGAGTTTTGCCGAGTATGTCGCGCCTGGTGAAATTGATGCTGCCGATAAGCTGCGGCCCGGACAGGGGGCTATCGTCCGCCAGGGGCTTGCCAAAGTCGCTGCCTTTCGCGATGAGGACGGCACGCTCTACAAGCGATCGGCCGCATGCACCCATATCGGTTGCCATGTCCATTGGAACTCGCTGGAACGCTGCTGGGACTGCCCCTGCCACGGCTCGCATTTTGCCGTCGATGGCACGGCTTTGAACGGACCGGCCGTAGCGCCCCTGGCTTCGATCGAATAAGCCAATCGGCGTTCGCTTGTGTATTGGCGCCGAAGCACCGGCCAGCGCAAATGACGCCTATGACGTAGATATCACTGGTCATAAAAGGCTACATCGATGCAGTTGTGATCTCTAGCTTCTCGACAAGACGAGAGACATCAGTCGCCCATAATCAGCTCAAGGTCATGGCTCGGATTCGAAGCACAACATTTGGCGAAAATGCGCGACAACCGAAGGAACATTTATCGAGTTTTACGGGGTTAGAAAGACTGGCCCGCGATCAGGTGCCAACAGGTGATACCGGCGGGCTTTTGGGAGGAAGTCAGGATCCGTGTCACGCCTTCAATTCATATTTCGCGCCGTCGCGCGTTGCAGTTCGGCTTGGGAGCAACCCTCGCCACCACCACGGGCCTGACGCCGGTTTCTCGCGCCTATGCCCAGGAGGACGTGCAGGACGAAGACATTTTCCGCTTTGCGCTCAACCTCGAATATATGGAGGCTGAATACTATCTCCGCGGCACCACCGGAAAAGGCATCGACGCAGCCGATGCCGGCTCGAAATCCGGCGACGTCGTTGGCGGAAAGCAAGTCTCGTTCGAGACGCCGGCCATCGGCGAATTCATGCAGGAAGTTGCGGAAAAGGAACTCGCGCACGTCCGATTTTGCCGCAAGACGCTTGGAAAGAACGTCGTCGACAGGCCGGCCATCGATTTCGACGCAGGGTTCAAAGCCGTCGCGGAAGCGGCTGGTCTCGGTGCGGACTTCGACCCCTTCGGCAATGAGACGAACTTCGTTCTCGGCGGGATGTTGTTCGAGGATGTCGGCGTCACCGCCTATGCGGGTGCGGCGACAGTTCTAAAGAACAAGGATTTTCTCGCCGCCGCTGCAGGCATTCTTGCGGTCGAAGCCTATCACATGGGAATGGCGCGATCGACGCTATACCGGAAGGGAGAGGAAGCCTGGAAGGCCGCCAACGCTGTCTCCGATGCCCGAGACAAAATCGACGGATCGGACGATAAGGACCAGGGGATCCAGGTGGACGGCAAAGCCAACATCGTTCCTTCAACGCCGGACGCAATCGCCTTCACCAGAAAACCGCAGGAGGTGCTCCGGATCGTCTATCTCAACGACAAGGACGGAGTGAGCAAGGGCGGCTTCTATCCGGAAGGGATGAACGGCACGCTCAAAAGCACCTGAGCCGCTCGCGACAGGCGATCAGATCGCCGGAAGACGCGGGGCGGGTTCACGAGCGCAATGATCGTGGCAATACGTCTGCATGACGATCCCGGTGCAAAACCTGCCGCTGGAGCCCAGGACAGGATTGGATGACCGTCCGGTTTGATTTCGAGCCGCGACCTTGCGGCGTAAACGGCAAAGTCAGGAAATGGCGCGTCCCGCGGGTAGCAATCGGCTCGATGGAACGACCGCTTCGGGACCAACCAGACGATGCTGCTCTTGTGCTCGTCGGGTGAGCCGGGCTACCGTCCGCTCGCCCTGTCCGTCCTGCGCCTCGAGGCCCTCGAGGACGGACGGGTCGCGGAGGTCGTCGACTTCGAGGTGCCGATGAGTTTTCCGCTGCCGCGCGGTTTCAACAAGGACGAGGTCGAACATAGGGAGGTCGGATGGAGGTCGCGACTGAGCAGGAGTGGCAGGCCGCCCGCAAGGAGCTGCTGGCGGCCGAGCGGGAGCTGGCGGCGCACGAACGGCGCGTCACCAAGCAGCGGCGTGAGTTGCCCTGGGTTCCGAGCACTACGCTTTCGCCACCGACGACGGGCCGAAGTCCTTGCCGGAGCTGTTCGATGGCCGCGCGCAGCTCCTCATCTATCACCTGATGTTCGGGGAGGACTGGAAGATGGCGTGCCCGGGCTGCACCTCGGTCGGCGATGGGCTGGGCGGCATGGTCACGCACGTGAACGACCGCGACGTGACGCTCATCGCGATGTCGCGGGCGCCGCTGGAGAAGCTGGTGGCGACTAAGGCACAGCGCGGGTGGACGATGCCCTACGTGTCTGCCTACGGCGACGACTTCCTGTTCGACTACGGCTTCGCGTTCCGCCGGGAGGAGATGTCCGGAATCGTCCGCGACGAGTTCGACATGGGGCAGCTGCTCCGATGTTGCTGATGGCCGGCGACTTCGTGCTGGTTCCGGAAATCTTCTCGTTCACGATGAGCAGCCTGGAACCGCCGCCTCGCGGAGCCCTTGCCCAACGTCTTGAGACCAGCCCGGGTGTCTTCCGGCTCGGTGACCCAGAAGCGACCGCCGAAATCAAGGCGATGGTTGGCCATTGTGCCTTTGGCTCGGATGACAAGACTCTTCTCGTCTCGTTGCTACCAGAGGTTATCCACGTCCAGGGCGAAGAGCGGCTGATGATGCTGGTCGGGATGATAAACGACGAAACGAGAGCCGACCGGACCGCCCGTGAGATGGTGCTTCACCGGTTGTTGGAGGTGCTGTTGATCGAAGCTTTGCGTTCAACGGCAAGCGCCGCGGCCCCACCCGGTCTCCTGCGCGGTATGGGCGATCCGCTGCTGGCACCGACCTTGCGCCGGATTCACGCGGATCCAGGTCGCAGCATGACGGTGGAAACACTCGCGCGGGATGCTGCCATGTCCCGTTCGACCTTCTTCGATCGTTTCCGGAGGGAGGTTGGCGTGGCCCCGATGGAATACGCGATCGGCGGCGCATGGCGCTGGCGAAGGAATTCCTTCGCAAGGATGTTGCCACGGCGGAGATTGCGCAACGCGTCGGTATGGCTCGGCAAGCGCCTTCAGCGTCGCGTTCAGTCGGCATGTGGGAATGCCGCCCGGCGCCTATTCGCGGGTAAACACCGCTGGGTAACGCCGGCCCGATTGCAAAATGTGGAGCAGGCTGCTTTGGCCCCTCACTTGCCGATGTAGGTCGCCAGTTCATCGGGCGTTCCGTTGGGAAAAGCCTGCTTCAGAAAATCCAGGAAGGCAGAAACGCGCGCGCTCAACAGACGCCGCGACGGGTAAAGCGCCCACAGCGCGATCTCGGAACCTTCGATATCACCCCAGTGCAGCAAAGTGCCGTCGGCCAGGTCGTGACTCACCAGCGAAATCGGCATACGAGCAGCGCCTACGCCGGTTCGCACGGCATCCCGAACCATGATGAGGGACGACAGTGCGAGAATGGGCTCGATCCCGATCGTCGCGGATCCTTCTGAAGTCACGACGTTCCAGGTCTGCCGATCGCTGGCCCCACGCACGACACCTGGCACCGAGAGATCTGCGGCCGGCCGGAGCAGATCGGGGCTTGCCACGACGACCAGGCGATCATGCAGAAAGGCTCGGCCGACAAGACTTTCGTCTGGGTCTGGATTGACCCGGATGACCAGATCATAACCTTCCTCGATCATGTCCACGGCTCGGTCCTCTGTCGTGACTTCCAACCGCACGTCGGGATATTTCAATGCAAAGCCCGCCGCGATCCTGCCCATGGCTGTCTGCGAAAACAGCAGCGGCGCGCTGATCCGTAACCTGCCGCGCGGCTTGTCCCCGCCCGCCGCGATGGTGGCCGCCGTTTCGTCGAGCTCCGTCAGCAGAGAGGCTGTCCGCTCATGAAGGGCGCGTCCTTCCTCAGTGAGTTTGAGGTTGCGCGCGCCACGTTCAAAGAGCCGAAGTCGAAGGGCAGCCTCCAGTTCCGTAACCCGTCGGGACAAGGTCGCTTTGGGACGGCCGGACGCCCGCGACGCTTTGCCGAAGCCACCGTGACGCGCGACAACGTTGAAATCGGCAAGGGCGACGAGATCCATAATCGTTCCACCTGTGAGACGAACTGTCCAAATTAACAGCCTATTGGTTTAAGAATGAACCAGCCATATTCCGGGTGTCAAGCAATACCAACCCGGAGAAAATCCAATGACCATTCTCGTTACCGGCGCCACCGGCAATATCGGCGGCCAAGTCATCCATCACCTCGTCGACCGCGGCGCTGATGTCCGCGCTCTCGTCCGCGACCCCTCCAAGGCCAATTTTCCGGCAGGTGTTGCCGTCGTCAAAGGTGACTTCCTGGACGTCGACTCCCTACGTACCGCCTTCGACGGTGTCTCGACGCTCTTCCTGCTGAACGCTGTCGCACCAGACGAGTTCACCCAGGCTTTGATCGCCCTCAACGTCGCCCGCTCGGCTGGCGTCGAACGGATCGTCTACCTGTCAGTCATTCACCCGGACGTCTACGTGAACGTGCCGCACTTCGCCGGCAAGTTCGGCGTCGAGCGGATGATCGAGCAGATGGGCTTTCACGCTACCATCCTGCGCCCGGCCTACTTCATCCAGAACGATCTGACGATCAAGGACGTCATCGCTGGCTACGGCGTTTACCCGATGCCCGTCGGCGACAAGGGGCTTGCCATGATCGACGTTCGCGATATCGCGGAGGTTGCTGCCCTTGAGCTGCTGCGCCGCGAACAGGCCGCACAGCCGCTCCCGATCACTCGCATCAACCTGGTCGGTCCCGATACCCTTACCGGAGCGGATATCGCCGCGATCTGGTCGGACGTGCTCGCTCGCCAGATCAACTATGGCGGCGGCGATACGGCTGCCTTCGAGCAGAACCTCAAGCAGTTCATGCCGCCATGGATGGCCTACGACATGCGCATGATGGGCGAGCGATTTTTGACCGATGGCATGCTGCCCGAGGGCAGTGATGTCGAGCGCCTGACGACGCTTCTTGGACGTCCGCTCCGCTCCTACCGCGACTTTGCCTCGGAAACCGCCGCCTCTGCCTGAGGCAATCAGCCACAATTTCAAACAACAAAGGACCATCAACATGATCTATTCGACCGCAACCGTCCCGGTGAATCCGGAAGGCGAAACAAAGCTCACCCGGGAGCAAGTATGGAACGGTTTGGAACTGAAGGCGCGCGACGCGCGCCTGTTCCTCCCGCCGGGTCTCTGCACCCGCTGCAATGTCGTGGAGGAAAGTGATACCCACTTCGTGCGCGAAGCCACCATCGCCGGCTCTGACATCAGGGAGATCATCACCCTCGAGCCGCAGAGCAAGGTCACCTTCTTCCAGGCGACCGGCCCACGCGAAGGCGCCATTATCAATGAGCTTTTCGAGGACGAAGCCGGCGCACTGCAGCTGAAGTTCTACTGCTACCTCGGCCTGCGCGGCAAGGAGGCTGATGGCCCAGAGGAACAGGCCGAGCAGACGCAGTTCGACAGCGACAAGGGCTACAAGTCGGCCCTGCTGTCGACGCTGAAGCGGACCCGCGAACTGCTCGCAGAGGGCCGCCTCTGATTATCACCAGCATCCAAACCAACAGGGCGGCCTCCTGAGAGGCGCCAGGCTTTCAAGAGGACCAAAATCATGACCACACCCGTTGTCCCTGAAACACGTTTCGCCGCCGTACCGAATATCCTGGTGCTCGGTGCCACCGGGCCGACCGGCCGCCATATCGTCAGCCAGGCCGTAAGCCGCGGCTACGATGTCACCCTCCTGGTGCGCTCGCCGGAAAAGGCCGCAAACATGAGGGAGTGAAGATTGTCGTTGGAGACGCCCGTGACGAGAAGGTGTTGCGCCAGGCCTTCAAGGGTCGCGATGCCGTGATTAGCGCACTCGGCACACCCGCAAGCCCATTTCGCGAAGTCACCCTTCTTTCGACCGCGACCCGAGCGCTTGTCAGCGGCATGAAAGCGGAACACGTCTCGCGTCTCGTCGCCATCACCGGTATGGGCGCTGGGGACAGCGCAGGGCACGGCGGTTTCCTCTTCGACAAGCTGATCTTCCCTCTGCTCCCGCGCAAGGTTTACGCCGACAAGAATCGTCAGGAGGCAATCATCAAGGGCAGCGATCTGGATTGGACTATTGTCCGTCCTTCAGTTCTCAACAACAAGCCTGCACGCACCACGATCCAGACGCTCACGAACTTGAACCAGTTCCGCGGAGGCTCCATTTCGCGCGAAAACGTTGCGGCCTTCGTGCTGGATCAAGTCACCACGGATCGGTGGCTACATAAGTTGCCGTTGATCACCGGGTAGGGTTGGCTTGAACGGCCTATCAAAGCGAAAACCGCCAGCGCGACGATTGCGGTCAAACGAGCCGCGAACGCATAGCTGCACTGCACAAAAATTAAGTGCAGCGTGATTCGTGCATACAGACTTCAGTTGATGCACATGGCGGCTTCCTCCCAGGTCCGCCGCAGCAGCTGTTCCCCTCTGGAGGTCCATGACCTTCACACGTTATGGGCCGCGGTTTTCCGTCGGCCCTTTTTTCTTTTTCAGAACCAGGTCGCAATGGCGTTGCGGACGCTGAAGGAAGGCGGGGCAAAGCCCCGCGATCGTCCTATTCGAAGGCTGCCATTTGGACAGTTGCGGCCTTTTGGTCGACCGAGTTTGCAGGCTGCTCGACCGGGCGAGCGTAGGGCTTCCAGGTTTCGCCTGTGATGTCCTCGTAAGCCGAGACGGCACCTTCGGCTGCCATGCGAAGCACGTGGGCCTGCAGGCCCATGTCGGCTGCGAACTCGCGCTTGCGTTGGGCGCGATTATCGAAGCCTACCGGGCCGTCCAGGTCCTCGTCTGTGGTATCGTTTGTTTCGGGGTCAGTGCACGGGCCTGGCTGACGGCGGGGGTGTAGAATGGCCCGGCGCCGGCGGCGGAGCCTACGAACGACCCGACGATGCGCTGCATGCATGGCCAAATCAGGACGATGCCGATCACCAGGACTACGCTGGCCGTCATGGCGATCGACCGAAGCAGCCCCGGGCCAAAGCGGGGCACGGCGAGCTGCTTCGAATAGTAGCGGTTTTCGGCTTCGGCGTTCATCGGCGACCGACGAGCCGAAGTTTGAAGGTTCGCGGCAACGAGACTGTAGATGTCCATGACGTCCTCCGGTCCTAGGTTCATCACAGACATCCTGACACGAGCAGCGGCTTTGACCTGTCATGCGCGCCGACGACAGGAGCCGAATTCCAGTCACATCCGGAGATGGACATCCCCGAGCGGCGCGCCAAACATCAAAAGCTGTGGAGTGTCGGCTCTCAGTGAAGCGAACCTTCGAGTGACCGCTACCGGCTCAAGTTGACCAAACCGGACCTTGCTGGGCCGATTTGGCGGCTCGTAAGCAGACGTTGACCGAAACCAGTGACTTTGACCCTCTCGCGACCCACGGAAAGTTGAACGTCTCTCCCTAAGCTGACACTCAAGAACACGCGTCGCAGCAGCCGGATTGGCTGGACGGAGCCAAGTATGATCACCCAATGTCGGATTGAAGCCTCCCGATCGTCCTCGATAAGAACCAGCTTGACGGAAGAATATCGAGGAGGAGGAGAGTTCTAATGGTGAACAAGGAGCGTGACGCTGAGGCACACATCCAGGCGCTTATCGAGCGCTGGGCGAACGCCGTGCAGCAGCAAGACCTGGAGACGATCATGGCGGATCACGCGACGGACCTCGTGATGTTCGATGTCCCACCCCCGAACGAACTTCGTGGAATTGAGGCTTACCGGGATAGCTGGGGTCCGTTCTTCGACCACTTCAAATACGGCGGCGTTTTCGCGATCGAGCGGCTGGATGTCACGGCGGGCGACCGGGTTGCTTTTGCAACCGCATCGCTGCGGTGCGGTACGAAGGACGAGCTTGAAAAGGATCCGGCAACCCGCCTTCGCCTTACCGTCGGATTGCGGAAAGAGGGTGACCGCTGGATCATCGCTCACGAACACCACTCGTACCCATACAAGTCGGACTGAGCAGCGCATCGGAGTAATCCAGCGATCGAAACAGCGGTGGCAATTGACCAGCCGCTTGGCGGACAAGGAGATCAAGGAATGCCGTCAGAGAACAAGATCGGTACAATTTCCGACCCAGGTGGTGCGACTGGCGGTGCCGTAGCGTGTGCTCTCGAGCTCGGTGAGGCCGTCACGAGCGACATAACCGCGCCCAGAGCGACACGCCGCGAATGGTTCGGGCTCGCAGTTATCGCGCTGCCGTGCCTGCTCTATTCCATGGACCTGACGGTTTTGAACTTGGCTGTGCCGCGTTTGAGCGCCGACTTGAAGCCGTCGAGTTCGCAACTTCTCTGGATCCTAGACATTTACGGCTTTCTGCTTGCCGGATGCCTGATCACGATGGGCACGTTGGGCGACCGCATCGGCCGCCGCAGACTGCTTTTGATCGGCGCGGTGGCATTTGCAATAGCTTCGGTCTTCGCAGGGCTCTCCACAAGTGCCGGAATGTTGATCGTTTCGCGTGCGCTGCTCGGGATTGCCGCGGCGACGCTTGCACCGTCCACCCTTTCGTTGATCCGCAACATGTTTCTCGACCCGAGGGAGCGTACGGTTGCGATCGGCGTCTGGATCGCCAGCTTCTCTGCGGGCTCTGCCATCGGTCCGTTGGTCGGGGGCATCCTGCTGAGCTATTTTTGGTGGGGCTCCGTGTTCCTCGTGGCGGTACCGGTCATGGTTGCGCTGCTGGTGCTTGGTCCGATGGTCCTGCCCGAGTATCGCGATCCTGAAGCGGGTCGGCTCGACATCTTGAGCGCTGCGCTATCGCTTGTCGCCGTGCTTTCGGTGATATACGGCATCAAGGATATCGCCGAACACGGCCTCCGCCCGGAGGCGGCGTCCGCCATTCTCTTCGGTGTGACTGTCGGCGCGGTTTTCGCCGTGCGCCAACCGCGGCTGAGAAACCCCTGATCGATCTGCGGCTCTTTCGCTCGCGCCTTCAGCGCTTCATTGGCGGTCAACGTTCTCGGCTTCTTCGTCGCGTTTGGCTCGTTTCTCTTCATCGCGCAATACCTGCAACTGGTGCTGGGGATGGGACCGTTTGTAGCGGGCCTGTGGACCGTGCCTTCCGCCGTTGCTTTCATCGCCGGTTCGATGCTGACGCCAATCGCGGTTGGCAGGGCTCGCCCGGGCTATGTGATGGCGGCCGGCCTTGCGCTTGCGGCAGCCGGATTTCTCATTCTCACCCGCAGTGGTGGTCAGGCCGATCTCGCGATCGTCGTCATAGGCTATAGCGTCTTCTCCCTAGGTCTTGCGCCGGTGTTCACGTTGGCCACCGACCTCATCGTGGGGACCGTTGAACCCGAGCAAGCCGGTGCGGCCTCCGGCATCGCGGAAACCAGCAGCGAATTGGGTGGCGCGCTCGGCATCGCGATCCTTGGCAGCATCGTCACCGCCATCTATCGCTGCGGCATGACCGGGATGGTTGCGGACGGGGTATCCGAGCAAGAAATCAGTGTTGCCAAGGACACGCTGGGAGGCGCCGTGGCAGCTGGGCTCGCCTTGCCGGAGGCGCTCGGTTCCGATCTGCTCGGCAAAGCGCGGGAGGTGTTCACTCAGGCGTTCCAGATGACTGCCGGCATCTGCGCGTTGGTGGCGCTGGCTGCAGCCATCCTTGCGGTGGTCTTGCTGCAAAACGTGCGAGCACAGTCTGAGGCTGGACAGTAGCCAGCGAAATCTACGACACCGATTGAACCTTGAGCCCCAAGCACGACACGGTGTCATCGAACAGGAGGAGGATACTCATGGCGGTTCTCAAAACATCAGAGCCTGAAGGTCCAGACGAGACAACTCCCCGGCCGTGGGCGCGAAAGATCGCCGCGATCAGGAAAGCCGGACGGATCGTCGCCCTGACCGGGGTCATACTGCCGCTTCTCATGATCGGCGGGATGAAGTTCACGACGGTCGAGATCGAGGCGTTGAGACCGCTGATCGGCGGCACGCCTTGGCTCGCCTGGATGTATCCAGTCTTTGGTGAGGCCGGTGCCTCTTATGTGCTTGGCGTCGTTGAGATCGCGACCGCGCTTCTGCTGATTGCCTACCCCTGGTCGGCGCGCGCCGGTGTGACCGGCGGGGCCTTGGCCGCGCTAATTTTCCTGGTCACCTGTTCGATCATGATTGTCCTGCCGATCTGGGAGCCTGCGCTGGGCTTTCCAGCGCTCGGTCCCCTCGGCCAGTTCCTAATCAAGGATATCGCGTTGCTCGGCATCGCGCTTGTCGTACTGGGCGAAAGCCTGAACAGATTGGACAGAGGGGCTACCTAAGCGAATCCAAGTCGAAGGCGAGTGGCAGAACATGTCATCCATTTATACGGGCCAAATGGCGGGGCTCCACCTTACCGCGCCCTTCGACTCGCTTGGGACAAGCCCGCGAGTCCGAAAGCGGGCCGGTGTTCATGCTTTGATTTTTCTATCGTATATCGGTGCCCGCTTAATGTTCAGGGGCCACAATGGGCAGTTTCGCGACCACCGCAATCATGGCGGCTGCTGCAGCGTATTTCTGACCCAGCCTATGGGGCTATCCGCTTGCCGAATTCTGAGCCAGAGCGCATTGAAGTATATCTAAATGAGCCGAGCGGGAGGGGGATATGCCCGTTGCTCGTGTTTATCTGCGGGTCAGTACGCAAGGGCAGGATCTTGATCGCCAGGAATCGATCATCGCTGGGGCGAGGGATGCCGGGTACTACATCGCCGGCGTCTATCGCGAGAAGGCATCCGGCGCTCGCGCCGACCGGCCGGAGCTGCTGGCGAGTACGGCACCGGGCTAGCCGCTAATATATTGCACGCTGTCTTTGCCGCCCATTCCGGCATCCGAGCATCGCACTCGAAGTGCTCGAGGGAAACGACCGGGCAATGGCCTTTTACCGCAAACATGGTTCGAAGTGGTCGATCGCAGGGCCGCGTCGCACGGTGCAGAAGGCCATGCATCGTTGATTATGCGCAAACTGCTATCGCGCGCCTAGTCCGAACTCGCGCATCGAACAGTAGATCACGTCTTCCGTCCCCAGCGCACCGGCGGCCTCCCCGCTCGCAATCCAAATAGACGTCTTTCAGCTGTGTGGCATGTCAGCGTGAGCGAACGCGAGGTCCTGAGCGTCAGAAGCCGACAATGAAGCCGGACTGATTGCGATCAGCACGGTGCCGAGCGTCACAGGCGCGAGGGACTTAACAACTGACATGATCATTTTGAGATCCTCCCCAGCTCCCGTCGGTCAACATTCAGTCCTTGGGGTCGCAGGTGTAGTGCCGTTCGAAGGTCCCGTCCGCGCGCCGCTGCTTGTCGAAACCGCGATGTAAGGCTCGATCGCGCGCTCGTGGACCAGCCAAAGGGGATCTCGGCCGAGGCGTAGCCACTGCCGGCGGCCAAGCGTTTCGGGATCGAGGCCGAAGCGATCCTGGTGCGCTCGATCGTCGTGCCGGCCGCGCCTGCCTCCGCATGACGGATGGCGCGGCTTCGCAAATCGCACATGATTTCGTCACGTGAGATGCCGATGTCGCCAAGGACGTCATCGGGTAAACGGCTCAACTGGTCCGTTGCCGACAAGAGAGCTTTTCGCTCGGCGCGGAGGCGTAACCACCTGCGAAATGGACCAATGGCGGCAGCATGAATTATAACCATGATCAGATCGTCCCTTCATTGATCTGAATTGACCGGTACGGAACGGCGCGAACGGCACTCCGGGCGAGAGCGTCAGCCGTCCGCGAGGCAAATTAGGCGTAGTGGTCGATGGATTGGTTTTGCCGCGGCGTGCCCATACGGCGGGCGGTGGCTGGCCCCGGGCCACGCATATAATAAAGCTCCGGGCGGTAGCGCGGCGCGACGAATTTGCGAAACCCCGCAGCAAGTTTTGTGACGGGAGCCAAGAATTTCATGACTGTTCCCTTTCCCTTCGCCGGCTTGCACACGAGCCGGCGGGCCTGACGTTGCAACAAGGATATGACAGTCGAACCAGGCTCGGCTGTGGGAATTCCCACACCGGGGAAAACATTGGCGAAATCCGCTCCCAGTTTGCATCCCGGAAAGCGGGGCCTGCGGCCATCAAATTTCCTTGGATAGGGAGTAAGGTGAAGTACACTTGATTGAACAAGAGACCGTTGTGACAGGCTCTCTGGCCTTCATCTCAAGACTTTGCGATGCCGACCTCGCCGCGCTGACCAAACGGTGGCACGAGCGCAGCTATCGACACAACGAGCTAATCATTTCCCACGGCGACACTGGTCGCGATGTCTTCTTCCTGCTGGAAGGACGGGCTCGCGTGACATTGGTTTCAGCGGACGGCAGGGAGATAGCGTATCGCGATGTCGAACCGGGTGACATTTTCGGGGAGCTCGGAGGCATTGACGGGATTGCACGCTCTGCCAGCGTAGTCGCGCTGGAGGCAACCCGCGCTGCACGGCTGTCCGGCACAGCATTCCGGGATATCGTGATGACCCACCCGACTTTTGCCTGGATGCTGCTTGAGCATCTGTCTGCCCAGCTCCGGCGCATGACCGAGCGGGTATTCGAATACAGCACTCTGGTCGTGCGAAAACGGCTGATCGTCGAGCTCCTGCATCGGGCGGAGAAAGCCGCACTCGTGGACGGCGAGGTGTCCATAAGCCCGGCACCGACGCATTCCGAGCTGGCGGCAACGATGAGCACGCACAGGGAAGCGGTCTCGCGCGAAATGAGCGACCTCGCCAAGAGAGGCCTGATCGAAAAGCGCGGCAGCAGGTTATTGCTGCATGACGTCTCGGCACTACGGGCGCTGGCCGACAAGAAGGAATAGCGAAGGCTGTCGCCGCGGCGGGGGGCACCGCACGTTTCATACTCCTCGGCCGCAAGTGATTATTCCTTCAGGCGAGGAGAATCTGCGCCATGCCTCGCTGCAGGATTTTCGGGAGGAAGACTAGGGTAAAACTCAGTCATTCTGGCTATGCCGCGAATGGCCGAGATGGGTTAATTGCGGGCAACGGCGAGACTGGACTGAAGGGCAGCTCAGGGTCATGGCGGTGAATTGACCCGGAGCAAGCGAGCTTCCGCTTAGCGTCGATTCCGGCGGCCTGGTTTTCGCAAAAAGTCCCGGATTAAAGATTAAAGCGACTGTTTTGCGTCTGATTTTTGCACCGTCCGACAATGGGCAGTTTCGCTACCACCACAACCAAACGGTTGCTGCGGCGTATTTCTGACCCAGCCTATGGGGCTATCCGCTTGCCCTAATCCTATGGGGCTATCCGCTTGCCCTAATTCTGAGCCAGATGCCATGAGGTATACCCAAACGGCCATCGAGAGGCGTTCATGACCGACCGCGAAGTAGAGCCGCGCGCGGGGTCTCGGCAGTTGCAGCTTGCATCCTTTGGCCGACCTGCACGTTACATGACGAATAGACAGGCGGACCGGAGCCATGGCAAACGAGAAGCCCAACAATTTCCACGCAAAACAGGTGCATAGCGGGCGGCGGGCGCAGCAGCCGGGCCGCGGGCGAGATGCGGTGCGGCCCACGCAGATTCCGACCAAAGGCTGGAAAGACATCCTTTGGCGGGTGATAGCTGAAGTAAGCGATGACCGAGTCCCACTGATCGCAGCAGGAACCACGTTCTACCTGCTTCTGGCGCTGTTTCCTGCACTTGCCGCCTTCGTTTCGATTTACGGCTTCGTCGCCGATCCCAAAACAATCGCCGAGCACATCGCTTTCCTCAGCGGCGTTCTACCGTCGGGCGGGCTCGATCTTATCCGGTCACAGCTTGGATCCCTTGCCCAACAGAATACCGGCGCTTTGACCTTCGGCTTCATCTTGGGCCTCGCCGTCGCGCTCTGGAGCGCCAACAACGGCATCAAGATCATCTTCGAAGCCATGAACATCGCCTATGAGGAGACCGAAAAGCGCAGCCTCGTCCGGTTGAATCTGCTGGCCTTGGCCTTCACGCTCGGCGCCATCTTCATCGGCATCGCGTTCCTGGTCTCGGTCGGGCTTGTCCCTGCGGCGCTCGCGCTCCTCAATCTGGGCAGCTGGACGGAGACACTGATAAAAATCCTGCGCTGGCCCGTGATGCTGGTCGCGGTGGCGGCAGGTATCACGCTTATCTACCGCTACGGTCCCAGCCGCGAGAAAGCGACGTGGCGGTGGCTGACTTGGGGCGCCGGCCTCGCGACGGTCGTGTGGCTTGCCGCCTCGATCGGGTTTTCCTTCTATCTCGAGAATTTCGCCAACTATAACGCGACGTATGGGACGCTCGGCGCCGTCATCGGCTTCATGATGTGGACCTGGATCTCAGTCATGATCCTGATCGTCGGAGCCGAGCTCAACTCCGAGATGGAACACCAGACGGCCAAGGACACCACAACCGGCGCGCCGCAGCCGATCGGCGCGCGAGGTGCCGCGATGGCCGACACGCTGGGCCGCTCGGCCGAACGGAGCGGCGCCGAAAGCGCATCAAGTCGCGGAGAACGAGGGTTTACACAAACAGAACTTCCGGCCCCGATCACTCGTGAATAGCGCTTCGAACGCCAAACCGCCGGCTGCGGACGAAGCGGCTGTCGAGGCGCGAGCCGGCGACTGGTTGCAGCAAAACGGGGAGCGCACAGGCGTGATGGGGTCGGTTTGGATGTCACCGAGACTTGCGGACTGTCGCTGTCGGCCCACGTGATAGTGCTTCGATATCGGCACTGACGAGCCCTCCGCCTTCGATCCGAACCGTCAACCTGCCCTTCGCGTCATCGATCCGCCTCACAAATCCTGTGATGTCGACCTTCTGGCCGGCCTTTGCTCTGGTCGGTGTGTCGATTGAAAAGGGGAAGCTGTAAGAGGGTATGCTCACGCTCGACATGCCGTTGTCCAAAACCTTCAGGATTGTGATGGAGAGCGAAACTTCATCGTCGACTTTCATACTCGCGGGCATGGCCTAAGCCTCCATCTCAAGCGGCTCGTGCTCGATCTTTTGGTGCCAGACCACCTGGCGCAGGTCGCGCATGCCACAGCCTGTCCGCACCGTGGGCAGATATAGAAATGGCAGGCCTCATGCTCGGCGGCTGTTCCGTGCCGTCTGTTGACAATCGGCGGGCCAAGCTCCGATAGCTGTCACTTCCACTAAACATTCAATTTTGCTAAAATGTTCCGCAACCTAAGTCGGGCGGTCGCGATTTAGTTCGCACCTGTGGCGTGGGGTTCAGATGCCGACCCTGGGTTGACCATCCTCCCGAGGATAAAGATTGAATTCACGCGGCCAAGTTCGACGGCTACCGCACGCAGATCATAAAAGACGCCGACGGCCTCCGCTTCTTAACCCGCCGGGGCGTGGTGTCTCAGTTTGAATTTCGGCTTGACGACCCGACTTACCGCCACGTGCGGACGTTCGCCAGTGTCGATGTCGGTCGTTGACCAGCGACGCGGACGCTATAGTTCGGTCAAGGGGTCCAACTACGAAAGGAGAAAGCTCATCGATCCCGCGATCTGGATAACATTCGTTCGAACGGTCATCATACTGCAGATGCCATCGAGGTCTGATAACATGCTGGTGATGGCGCGTGGATTGGACAGGGCGCCGAGTTGGGCTGGGACGACAGCCGGCGCGGGCGTGATGCAACTTCCCCTTATCGCGGTCGGCGTTCCTAGCTCGTACGAGCGTCCCCGTTTGCTTCGCGACGCTCCAATGGATGGGAGCAGCCTATCTCGTTCGGCTAGGACTACGGCTGATCTTCACGTTCGGGAAGCCCGCAGCCCAGCAGGACCCACGTCAAGTCAGTCGACTTGCGGCAGCCCGGGAAGGAATGATCGCAAACCTAGTGAACCCTTGGCCCAACACCTTCATGATCGCCTCCTCCTCAATTTGTTGATCCGCATGGAGGGCCCGTGAGCCTGCAACAGCTCCTGTTAGACGAAACCCAGAAAATGACGGGCGCGTTAGTATTAGGAACTTATGCCATGGCTTCGGGCAGCATCGGTTCGTGGATCACGACGCGGCCCCGCATGAAGCTTTGGCAGCAGCGGATCGCAGGCTTCTTCATCGTTGCCCTTGGGTTTCGAATGGCTTTTGGTGGCGGGGCAAGCCGCTAGGTCCCGGTCTCAGCAGTCCGCTTCCACCCACAGCCGAAATTCAAACTGAGACCCTACCGCTGGGGGCATGACTGGACGGCGAAATACCGCCCCTTGGTCCGGGCTGCCACAAGGATCGCTGCCGATAGCTCAATTATCGCGAAGCGAGACCGGTGATAGTTGACTCCTATGAAACAGCCGGGAAGCCAATTTCGTGGAAGCACTTTGGTCTGTGCTGAGACGTATCCGCGCGCAAGGGTAGCTTCTTTGAGCAGCTCCACGGAACTAAAGGGTTTTGCCGCAGTTTTGCCTGTCAATGGAGGAAACCATGAACAGCCAAAACAAGGAACGAGAATCCGCGACCAAAACACCTGTTGAGGACATTGCAAACAAGGACATTGGGGCAACCGTGAGCGACGCGGTCTCGAAAGCCTCCGACATGGCTCAACAAGCAGTTGATACGGCCAAGCAGGCGGCCTCGGATAGTGCGTCAACAGTTACCAACCAGGTGAAGGAAATGCTAGACCGTCAGGTCGGCAGCAGTGCCGAGGTGATGGGCCAGCTCGCGAGTTCGACGAAACGCGCAGCCGAGGACCTCGACGAAAGCGCGCCCTTAGTCGCCGGTGTGGTTCGTACGTTTGCGAACAGGATCGATGGTTACGCAGACGATCTGCGGGACCAGTCGGTCGATCAGCTGGTCCGCGCCGCCTCCGATTTGACTAGGCGCCAGCCCGGATTGGTTTTCGGGCTTGCTGCCCTTGCGGGGTTCTTGACATTTCGGACGCTGAAGAGCGCGTCGCCGGCGTCGTCGCGCTCCAATGAGCCCGTGCGCGGGCGCAACCGGCAAGCAGCGAGCGAATTTAATGGCACATGATCAGCTCAAGAATTCCACGCTCCCACGAGCACTATCCGACGCCGCGGCGGATCTTGCCGACCTCGTGCAAAAGGAGCTGCGGCTGGCCCGGGCGGAGCTGTCTGAAAACGTTTTTGCCAAGCTTCGGGCCGGCATCTGGATGTCCGCTGCCGGGGTGCTTGGGCTGATCGCTGGATTGCTGACAGTGCAAGCCGTCGTCTTCTGGATAGCTAGCTTTGGGATCGTAATGCACTGGTCCTGCCTGATCGTTGCCGGCGTCGTGGCCGCAGCTGGAGCGCTCGCCTACTACAAGGGCCGCATGGATGCGCAAAAGGAGATGACGCCCACGCGATCAATCCATCAGATCAAACAGGATATATCGATAACCAAGGAGCATCTAACATGAGCCGCGAAGCGCATACGACCAACATCGGAACGGCGGAATGGCTCATCGGCGCCGCCAAAAACAACCCGGAAGGTCTTCTTCTCGTTGCAGCCGGCTGCGCGCTGTTGATGCGCCGCGGGGGGGCATGGGCCAGCGGCGGCTTTGATCACGCTGATGAAACCCGCGGAAGCAAGGGCCAGCGAAGCGTTCACCCAAGGTCTTCGAACACCGCCGGCCAGAGGCGCCGGTGGAAAAGCATTGAGGAGGACGCTTCGGAGACGGCAGACAATGCACGGGAGCATGCCTCGGACCTCGGCGGCAAGGTCGCGGCCACGGCCAGCGCTTACGCTTCGTCCGCGTCGGAATACGTCGACGAGGCGCGACGCAACGTCACTGAGACATCGGAGCGGGTCGCGCGACGAGCCCAATCAACTTTCCAAGAGACGGTGAACCGCGTAGTCGAAGAGCAGCCACTGACGCTGGCGCTGCTCGGCCTCGCCACAGGGGCAGCTGTCGCTGCAGCCTTCCGCCCCACGGATTTTGAAAAGCGGACACTCGGCCCAGCTGGAGAGCAGTTGACGAACAGCGCCGAGAAAGTCGGCGAACGGTTGAAGGAGTCGAGGGTGAAGGCGCGCGAAAGGCTCAGGACCGCTGCCGAGGAGCGCGGCCTTAATGCTGATGGCCTCAAGGATGTCGTGAGCGACGTGGCTGGCGAGTTCGGCAGCACCTTGTCGGGCGAACAGCAAGCCGGGTCGGCTGAGTCGCCGTCGGCGACCTCAGGCGTATCGCGCGGCCAATCGGCCCCGGGTAGCATGGGCCGGTCGATAGATAAATCGGCCAATTCGGATCAGTCACAACGGCCGGGTGCTTCCCGGTCCGGCAGATCCGGCCAGTCCAGCGGAAAGCGAGGTTCGTGATGGGCGAGGCAAATCTCCGCCAACTCGAACACGACGTTGAGGCAGCCCGCGCAAGGCTCGCGGAAGATTTGTCGACGCTGCGCTCGCCAAATACGGTATCCGAGTTTACCGACGAACTGAAGCAAGAGGCGCTCGAGGCCAAGGATGCGCTGGTCGCGAAAGCCAGATCGACCGCGCAGTCGACGGCGCTGGAGATCATCGAGGATCTCAAGGCAAAGGCTGCCGCGAATCCTGGCGCCGCATTGGTAATTGGGGCTGGTCTCGCGTGGCGGTTCCTTCACCGTCCGCCAATCGCGACCGCGTTGATCGGAGCAGGACTATTCAGCCTGTTGCGTACGCCTTCAATTCAGCCGGGCTTGGACGGGCAGGTCGATCATCTCGCTTTCGCCAGAGAGCGCTTGAAGGAGCAATCCGTCGATCTGGCAGAGAAGGTCGGCGAAATGAGCGCCAAGACGGCCGAAACAGTGAAGGAACATGCGGAGGAAGCGGCTGGCGCCGTCAAAGAGAAGGTGCGGAATTTGGGCGCTAAGACGCCGAATCTGCTCGACGAATTGCGGCAGGCCGGCAGCGAGGCCGCCGAGGGGGCAGCCGCTGCCGCCGGTCAAGCGTCATCTGCTGTCCAGGGCGCACTGAGCGATCAGGAGACGCGAGACAAACTCCTTCTTGGTGCCGCGGGTTTAGCCATCGCGGCTGCGGTAGGTATTGCGTATCAGCGACGGCTTGAGGAGCACGCGGCGGTCGACTAGGCGACAATTCAGCGCCGGAACTCCAGAACTACGGAAGAGCAGCCTGGACGACCCAGTGTCCCGGCTGTCAGGAGCGGGTCGCCTTTCTCGCGCTAACCAACCCGGCCATCACCGCTTGGCGCTGTCGCTGTCGGCGGCGGCCCGCGTCAGGAACGTCTGGGTTGTCTGGCCAAGACGGCTCTTCAGCCACTCCGCCATTGCCTCCTCTTCGCGGAGGTTCTGCTCGCAGGCCTGCACGATTTCGGTCTCGCCCTCGGCGTTGGCCGCCGCGATGAGGATTGTGTAGGAGGCGATTTCCATGTGCTCGAAAGTGTAGCTGGCGAGGGAGCCCTTCATCACCTCATCGCCGGCGAACACGCCGCTGATGGATTGGGCGAGCGCCATGAGCTTGCCACCCGCGTCCTTCACGGTGGACGATCCTTCATCGATACGGTCGAGGCAGGTCTTCAGCCGGGAAGCCTGTTGCCTTGTTTCTTCGAGATGAAGGCGGATGCGCTCGCTCAGCTCCGGATAGCTCTCGATGCGGCTCAACTGTCCAGACAGCATCGTCTCCGCCTGCTCTTCCATCGCGTGGGCATCTCTCAGCCACTGGATCATCCATTCGCGCGATTCAGACATCAGAGGTCTCCTTGTTTGGTGGCATCCAAACCACGAGCGACGAGGATTGTTCCGGCCGCAGGATGGATCTCACGAACATTATTTCGTAGTCGGGCATAAAGCGGCGTCGGCGAGCGATGGGTTCACCAGCTTCGCCCTGATGTCGCGCGTCATCCGCAGATGCTCCAGCCCCGTCGGCAAGACGTCCGAGGCAAAGTGCTGGATGTCGGCATCCTGGCCGGAACCGATCTCCCATTCGAGAAGCTGCACTGTCTTTGATGGTCGAAATCTGGCCGCTGATGTAGGCGAGATCGAAATCGGCACCGGTGAGCTTTTCGAGCCTGGCGTGCTTTTGCTTGTGATCGCTGTCGAGCCCTGCCGGGAGCGGGATCTTGCTGGCCTCGGCGAGCGACTTCAGCCTGTCGTTGGTAGCCGTGTGGTCGTGGACCATGTTGCGGGCGAACTCCTTCACGGCGGCATTTTTGGATTTTCCGGCGAGTTCGCCGAACTGGACCTCGTGTCGCTTGGCAGTTAACCGTAAGAATGCAGTCGTTTCGGTCAGGATTGGCACTTAATTTGAGAACCTGGAAGTTCGGATTCTCAAATTAAATGCCATCGCATTATCGTGAAGGCCGTGCTTCCTTTGAATTTCACACGCACCTTCGGCAAATGCGATGCCGGCAAGTTGCTGGCGTTGATTCTCATTTAAGTGCCAATGGCCTGGCATGATTATCGGTTCCGTCGCAAACTCTCCGTCAAGACCGCATGAGGCATGAAGGCTCTTCAATTGCCGAGGAGCTTGTCATGTTCAAGGGCCGTCATTTCGACCAGTCGGTGATCCTGCTGTGCGTACGCTGGTACCTTGCCTACACTCTCAGCCTGCGCGATCTGGAAGAGATGATGGCCGAACGCGGCTTGAGTGTCGATCATTCCACAGTGCATCGCTGGGTCGTCCGCTTCTCGCCGCAACTGCTGGAGCGCTTCAACCGGCGCAAGCGGACCGTCACCGGCAAGTGGCATGTCGATGAGACCTACATCAAGGTTCGCGGTCGCTGGATGTATCTTTACCGTGCCATCGACAGGGTCGGCGACACGGTCGAGTACTTCTTCAGCGAACACCGCGACCTGTGGCGGCCAAACGCTTCTTGCGCAAGGCGCTTGCGCGGCATGGCCGGCCGGATCGCATCGCCGTTTGACAGATGAAGCCGTTCGCCTGTTCCGGCGCTGTTTTGACAGGGCGCGCATTGGTCATTCGGCCCATCGCGCTTTTCTGCGGCCCGCCGTTTCGCCCGACATCAGGGAACGATATCGCCCCCCATGTATTAGAAACTGATGGACACTATGGAACCCCACGGCCACGGGATAGCGGCCGATATTTTGACATCGGAAGTTGCCAATGCCAGGCAGCGCATTCACCGGACCGAGCTCGCGCTTCAACGCACTGAAGAAATGCTGGCCGAAAATCTCGCGCTGTGCAGCAGGATACGAACTGCGGTCGAGGCCGCAGACCGCTTGGTGAAGATCGATCCCCCCAGCTTTGAAGGACGTCGCGCGGGTTGAACTGGGCAGGCGTTTCATTCGTCGCGACCTTGCGGCACCCTGCCGCAAGAGCCTGCCCTGTTGGCATCACAGCGTGAGCAAACATTGGACAGAAGCATTCCAACGTTCACGATCTGCAACACCGACGCTAGATCGACACGAATCTTCAGTTCAAAGAGCGAGGATTAATGCTGCGGCAAACGAAGGGGTCACGGGGGTCTTCGCGCGAGCCAGTTATCCGATCTCCCGCTCAGAAGTTTCTTCCAAATATTCCGACCTCCTGATGGAACCCATTCGTTGCGGGCGAGTTGCGGCTCATTGGGAGGGACTTCCCGAACATGACAACGAGCAACAAAGCAGACCATCAGTCTGTCGCCGAAGCGTTTCGGAAACTGATCCGTTCCGAAGGCTATCGTCATCACGTACAAACGTTCTTAAATTTGGGGGTCGAACCAGAACTGCCGCCAACCCTACAGTCATTACTTGCGGCTATTGATCGGGCCAAACAGGGCCCGACGGAAGAAGGTCCCTAGCCGGCTGGCTGAGCGTCAGGTCCAAAGAGTATAGAGGCTCGCTTCGTGGCTTGTCCCCCTGATTCCCACTCAGAAGTTATCAAACATTCTTCTTGATTTTTCTCGACAGAGGATCATGAATGTTCCCTTGGGTTCTCCCTGAGGTAGGAGGCCTTGTATGAACATTTGGACGAACTGCCGACCCGACAAGGTGACTGCCAAACACCTTGTTCACGAGCTGATCCTACAAGCCCGTCGCGGCCAAATCATCTCCGTCAAAGAGACTATTGCAGCGGTTCGCCGAGACGGGCCACATGTGGCGGAAACTGACTGCGAGCTGGTGGAGCTTATCGTCAATGTTGCCCCAGCCTTTGGCCTGTTCGTCGGGTTCGATCTTCGCGAATAACCGCCTCCTCAACAGGGCGGACCGTGGCGACACGGTCTCGATCAAAGCGGCACTACGCGAAGCTCGGGAGACTGCGCCTTATTTGGTGGCCTCCGACGAAGAACTAACCGAGGCGATCGTCGAGGCAGCAACTGCCATGGGCCTCTGCGTGGCTTTCGACAGTCGCGAGTAGCTGTCAGCCAACTTCAGTCACTGTGGCACCGCAACGGAGGCGCGCCGTCCTGCGGCATTTTCAATAGGCAGAGGTAATCCACAATTACCTTCGCAAGCTGCTAAATCTGCCTGTAGAACGGAAGCTGCCGGCTGAGCAAAAGTATTTGCTGGAGGAACTTGATCGGGCCGACAAAGAGTGACGTATGGCTCTCCACTGGTTCAACCCTCCGGTCCCGGTCAAGACCGAGCGTCCCGGGATCATCCACAACGTCAACAACGCCGAGACAGCCGGCGAGGAGCTGATGAAGTGGACCAAGCGTGGCCCTTGCTGGGACCTCGCGGTGCGCGTTTGCATGGCCGTGATTTTCGACGAGATGGAACCTGAGGAGGCCCGCAAGGCATTCCTGGCTGCTGCAAAAGAGGAGGGGACATTACTCCCCCAATGACAAGTAGCTAACTTGGATGCGGTACAAGGTTCTAGGTGCCTCTGACCAACACCGCCCTCGCGAAAGGAGCCCGCCGCCGGTGAGGGAGAGGCGACGGACCCCCCCACAGCGGCTGCACATCCACGAAGATACCGCTGCAAGCTCTAAACCCGCGAGGGCCTACATCGTTCCTTAGCTGCGGCTAAAGCGGGGTTGGTCAGCGGGCTCTTCCCGCTCTAAGTTCCCTCTTATGGGTCTCCTCTGGTTCGCTCCCCCCGGTCTACGTGAAGACGAAACGTCCGGGCATTCGTAATGGGGTCAGCCACGTCGAGGGAGCCGCCGAGGAACTCCTGGTCGGAAGCGAAACTGCTGCAGCGGTCGTCGGCCGACGACGCTTCGTGATGTCGAGAAGCCGGCCACACAGATCAAAGTTCCGCTGCAGGCGCCTGCACAACGCTCGCTGCTTTGAAAGCATCCCGACGAGCGACGAGCTGATCCGCCTTGCCGGTGCAATGGAGCCTGTCACGCGCCCCGGCATTCAGCACCATAGGCGCGAGCATCCCGGCTGCGGCAAAAATGCAGGATGGGGTTTCGCCAAACCTAGGAAACCATCGCATTGGTACTGCTTTGAAGACCGTGCTGATGGCGAAGCATTTCTCTAAGGAGCGGATGATCAGAGCGCCGAAACGACCCGACCGCCCTAGGGCAAGGAAGGCGCGTCAACACTCTACGCTACGATTGCTGGCCGCCCGTCGTCACGGCGCATATGCGACGTTCCGTCAGCCGCCGATCGCGTTCCTATCCACGACAATCGCGTGGTGGTACATTCGGTTGATTTGGCGAATGTTTTTTGTCGTCAACTCACCGGGAAACCGGGGAGGTGGTCATGAGAATTATTATCACTCTAGCATGCGTCGCCCTTCTTGCAGGTTGCACAACGGCAGGCCCCCCAGGGCCCCAAGGGCCTGTCGGTCCAAAAGGTCTTCCCGGCAAGCAGGGACCTAAAGGTGCAATGGGGGCTGAGGGTCCGGCGGGGAAGGACGGCGTCGGCGGTTGGGAAATCACGCAGTATTCAAGCGCGAGTGATACAAGCCCAGACAAATCCGCACAGGCTTGGTGTCCCAAGCCAAAAGTCGTCATAGGTGGCGGTGCCAGCGCGTCAAATTCAAATGCTCTAATTTCTAGGAGCTTGCCGGTTACTTCCCCAGCTCCAGGGTGGGTAGCACAAGCGCATGTAGCCGCTACGTCCCCAACAGCTTGGACGCTGACAGCCTACGCCATTTGCGCGCTTGTCAAATAGTCGGCGCTTGGCCGGGCCGGTGAACTTTGCGTTGTCGCGTCTTGGAGACACAAACGGCGTTCTAGTCTTCATCCCAAAAATCCTGCAGCGAGGCGTGCCGAAGGTCTTCCTCGTCCCGGAGGTGCTTCACGCGGACCTTGATGCCCGCTTGCGAAGGCCATAGTTGAGACGGTTGAAAGGCTGAGCCGGTGCCCACCGCGTCGACCAGTTGCCGACCGACTAGTGCAGCTTCTGGACTCTCGCCCGGAATGGCGGCATTCTCTCTTCCGGGAGAGCGGCGTGGGCAAAAGCCACCGTTATCAAGGCGCCAATCAGGCTGACCGCTGGCGAAGGCGCGCCGGCAGAAGAATGCCGTCACGGCGGCTGCCGCGACCCCTCTTGGGGCTGATCTTCCTCGGCGCCGGCACGCTTGCCGCCGCAGTTACCCAATTCGCGATCCAGAGCATCGCCGGCCAACAGAGCACGATAACAAACTGGACAGAACCATTGCCTGGCCACATGGAAGGCCGCGCCTCCGTGATCGATGGCGACACAGTAGAGATTGCAGGCCAAAGGATTCGTTTCAATGGCATCGACGCGCCCGAGAGACGTCAGCACTGCGACGACGCCAAGGGCTTTGACTACCCATGCGGGCGCCGCGCTGCCCAAGCCTTGGACAAGTTCCTGGCAGCTTCGCGACCGCTGCATTGCAGTTTTGTCGATCGTGATCGGTACGGGCGTCTTGTCGGGAACTGCGATCGGGCGGACGGTCGTAGCGTTCAGCGCTGGCTTGTCGAGCAGGGCTTGGCACTGGACTGGCCCCTCTACAGCCACGGCGCCTATGCGGGGCAGCAGGCGAAGGCAGAGGCGGCAAAGCTCGGTCTGTGGGCCGGAACTTTTCAGGCGCCTTGGGAGTGGCGTCTAGCGCACGCCGACAACCGACCGCTTTCTAACCAGCCGCTTGGCTTCATCAACCGCCATCAGGTCGCACAAAGCGGCTATTCATGCGAGCCGCGGCGCACCTGTTCCCAAATCAGCTCGTGCGATGAAGCAAGTTGGTACCTAGCCAACTGCTCTTGGGGCCGCAAGCTAGACCGCGACAAAGACGGCATCGCCTGCGAAAGCCTGTGTTGAACCTGCAGGTGCTGCCGCTTCACGGTCGCACGCACGTCGGTGTTGGCGCCGCGGCGCGTTGGGGTGGGTTTGGTCATGTGGAGGGGTTCCTAATGAAAAGGCCGCCTCGACGGGTGGCTTTTAAACGGTGACGGACTGCCGTTCCAAGCGGACCAGCTATTGTCGACTAAATGAAAGCGGGAAGACCCAACGATGCCTCCAAAATACGTGCCGCCCTCCGTTCATGAGACAGCTTTCGGCGGCATTCCAAATCGGCAGGGAATTCGGCAGAGCTGAGGCCGAAGTTATGTTGTCACCGCCCGTCGATTATGATCGCCACCCATCGACAACGAGCGATGCAGAACACGGCGAGCCGACCTGACGTTATCATTCGCTGGCCTCAAGTCCGGCCTGATTTTCCAGAACTCGTTGTAACTGATGCGGCGAACTTTGACGCTGCCGTCTTCAACAATGACCGTACGAGATGTGGTCATATGGCGTCTTCGGGAAGGGCGCTCGCTGCGCGGTTCCGGCAAGGCCGGTCTTCATCATCGCCAACGCGGCGAAGGTCTTCTGTCACGCTATATAGGAACGGAGTGCGTCAAAATTCAGGGCGAGCGCTAAATGTAGTATCTGAGTTGCAGAAAGGACACGTTTAGGCGAGTATCGACTAAAGCACGAAACCTTCTATCGGGGGAATGGATGTCCGCAGAAAACGAGTTGGCTGGCATCACGACTGATATTGGCAAGATTTTCGGAAAGATCACTATCAATGAATTGCCGACACAACTTTATGCCCCGCGGCTAAAGCGGCTGGCGATTGAGGCCAATGCAATTCTGGATTCGCATTTTGGGCTAGCCAATTCAGGGGCCTGCAACCGGCTCGGTTGAAGCCGATGGTCGGGATGATGCTGAGGACCACTTTCTGGCTGAAGAGTTTGCCGAGATCGATGCTGTCCTGGCGCGCTCGTCAAAGCTCCTGAGTGGCGCCGACGTGCCGGCGAGGGCACAGCGTTCGGACGACCGGCCGGACCTGATCTACGATCTCGACTGGAATGAAGAAGAACGGCTGGCCGAATGGCAGGCCGTCATCGCCGAACGCGAGACCTGCCGGTCGTCCTGCGCGGCGCGATCCTCCTCGAGGCCTGGTCCGAAATCGAGGTGCTGCAGCATGCCGCCTGGCTCGGGCCGCTGCTGGAGGCCGCGCTGCTGCGGCGGGAGGGCCTTGCCGCCAACCATCTCGCCTGCCTGCATCTCGGCGCCAAAAACATTCCGCGCGAGCGGCGACGGGGGGGCGCATCGGCATCACCGCAGTGCTCCATACCTGGGGCTCGGCGATAACACACCATCCGCACGTGCACATGATCGTGCCGGGCGGTGGCATCTCGCCGGACGGAAGCCGGTGGATATCGTCACGTCCGGCCTTCCTGCTGCCGGTGCGCTGGTAGTCCCAGCCCCAAGGGTAGGTCTGGTTCGTCATAGGATCGTGGCGATCTCGCGGGTCTTGGAAGAATTGTGGCGCGTTCTGACCCATGCCCCGCAAGATCAGGCACTGCGCTGATGGATCCCGCCAATTTCGAGGACGGGCGGCAGCTCCAGTCGGTCGCCGAGATCAGGGCCGGCCTTGGCCCCATTTGAGGAGAGTGGCAGCGATGCTTCAATGACGGCTGAAACAGATTGCCGTAAAGCCGCACCACAGCATAAAGTTGACCAAGGGCCGCACCGCGGCCTGATCAGGTCAAATCGTGGCGTGGTCATGGTCCGCGACCGAACTGGTCTCATCACCTTGGCAAACAGCTCATATGACCAGCCCGAGGCGGTATGCCCGCCTGATGGGTGAGCCGGCGTCGGCATGATCTCAGGGCAATGACCGCTTCACTCCTCACCGGCTTGGCAGGATGGGAAAAGTTTTTTAAGCCGGCTGGCGCAGCCACTGCCGGTCGAAGGTCTCGAGGATGGCGTGGAACTCGGCAGGCGGGATCTGGCTGGGGCCGCCGTCGCGCCTGTCTCCGATGAGGAATTGCGCGAGCTGCCGGTCGACCGCTTCCGGCCGCTCGATGATGAGGCCGAGCGCTGCCAGGTCCTCGGCGATCGATCTGTCAGACGAGAGATATCCGCCCCATGCCTCGGGCGCCGGATCGTGCAAGCGCACGATCAGTATTCTGGTCAGCGAAGGCTTTGGCTCCGGGCCGATGATGGCACCGCCACACATATAGCCGCCGAGCACGCTTCCCGGCTGCGACTGCGGGAACAGGCAGAAGAAGAAGTGGGCGTCGCCGTCGGTCTCCTTCAGATGCACATAGAGGCCGCGTTTTGCCAGCGAGACCTGCCCGCTGATCAGCAGTTGGCCGGTTGGCAATATCTCTCGATAGGAGGCGGTCAGGCCGTGCCCCTCCGGCCCGGCTTTTTATCGACAGACTGCCCCTGATCAGCTGGCCGTGATGATAGGGCGACAGAGCCTGCGAATAACACGCGTAGGCTCCGGCCAGGGCGGCGCCAACGCTTCGGTTCTCATGCGCGGAGGTCTTCGGTGGTCCACCGGCGCGGCGCTCCAGTTCGGCCATGCCGATGCCGTGGCGGGCGCAGATTGCCGCCGTAAAGGCTGGGAGGTCGCTCTCGGCAATCCAGGCGCCGGGCTGCTCCAGGCCAAGAAGCTTCGACCAGTCATCATAGACGCTGAGCTCGCGCGGCTGCGCGCGACCCTGCAACCATTTGTCAGCGCGCCCGAGATCGAACGCCGTTTTCGGGTTGATAGCCCGGAATGCCGCCGGAGCGCGTGGGAGCGGAATGTGCTGTGCTGCCAAATGGCGTCGCGAACGCGCGGCTCTGCCAATTCGAGCAGCACCGCAGTAACCCCGCCGATGAACAGCGCAATAGGATTCGGAAAATACGCCAGGACACCGAGTTGGGCGGTAACAGCGCCGGCTCGCCTTGCGGGATCAAGAAGTCCATCTGAGATCCGAGCCGCTGGCGCATGAACGAGTGCCCAAGAGTATCCACACGACGCTCAAGCGGGCGAGGCAGAGGAATGATGCCCGAGTTGCCAAACATGGTACGCCTCCAACTCCTGGGAACAAAAAGCGTTAGACCTGTGGCTAGCGGATGCAATATGCACGAACGTCTTTGGTCTTCCCGTCGTTCCAAATCCCAGTTCGAGGGCGGCGTCCTGTCCGACAAGCGGGCGCTGCGCACGAGCGGGCATCGGCTACCATGGGTCCTTTCATCCTGATGCGATTACGATTCGGTCGGGCGCGCCAATAGCTGCTCCCGTCACGAAGACTGCGGAGACACGGGGTGGGTATGAGCGTAGCGCGTATGCAGGACTGGCGTCGCGGAGGGCCGCTTTGCGCCTAACGACGGCCATAGGGGCGTCTTTTGCCTCCGCTCGGAAGCAGACGCCGGAGAACAACCAATAGTCAATACCGAAGCTGGAGCCTGAGCCAAAGAGATGCCCGAGGAGCGTACAGCAACTAAGACGCCTGCCAAATCGTCCCGTCGGGCTGCTATCGGTCCGATACCGTCGGCTAGCGCGCACCCTTTTTAGAGCTTGGATAGGTTTTGCCGATATCTATCGGTAAAAGGAGCCGGAAAGTCATGACCGAGATCTGGCACTCACTCCTCGCCAATCTTGCCCTCGTCTCCATCCTGGTCGTCGCTTGGGACCTTGTGGCGGATTTCACGGGGCGTCTCCCGCAGCGGGTACAGTCGCTGCTTCTCGGCTTGGTCATGTGCGCGGGCGCGATCATTTCCATGGCGACGGCTCTGTCCGTCTCCGGCTTCGTCGTCGATCTGCGGGCCGCTTTTGTCGGAGCCGCCGCGTTCTTCGGCGGGTGGCCGGCGTTGTTCATCGCCACCGCCGGCTCCATTGCCTATCGCCTCTATCTTGGCGGGCAGGGTGCCAGCGTCGGCATCGTGAGCATCCTGATCACCGCCGTCGTCGGTCTGGCATGGCACCACATCGTGGCGGCCCGGTCGCGCACCATGTTCGACATACTTGGCCTGGGCGTGTCGGTCGCGCTTGCCGGGCTGATCACCCTTCTGATCATCCCCCCGCAAGTCGTCGCCGGCTTTGTGCAGCAGAGCACGCTCCCGTCGCTGGTGTTCCGTTTCCTCAGCACCTTCATCATCGGCGTTCTGCTCGATCGCCAGCAGCGGCGGCGTGATCTCGCCATGTCCAACATGATCTACCGGGCCATGGTCCGCGAGCTGCCGGATAGCCTCAACATGAAGGATGTCGACGGCCGCTTCATCGCGGCCAATCCAGCCACCGCCGAACTGGTGCGCGCCGCCTCGGTCGAGGACCTTATCGGCAAGACGGATTTCGATTTCTACCCCAAGGACGTGGCCGAGCGCTTCAGGCAGGATGAAACGGGCGCGCTGGAGGCCGGGCAGACATTGCGCATCGACCAGCCCGCTCTCCTACCGGACGGCAGGCAGGGCTGGCTTTACACGCTGAAAACGCCTTTCCGCGACGAGGCCGGCAAGATCGCCGGCGTCATCACCTACAACCGCGACATCACCGAGCAGAAGCGCACCGCCCAGCTCAAGAACGATTTCATTTCCACGGTCAGCCACGAATTGCGGACCCCATTGACCTCCATCCGCGGCTCGCTTGGTCTGATCGCGGCCGGCGTGGCGGGCGAACTGCCGCCCAAGGCCGCCAATCTCGTCAACATCGCCCACACCAATAGCGAAAGGCTGGTTCTTCTCATCAACGACATCCTGGATATGGAGAAGATCGAATCAGGCGTGATCACCTTCAAGATCAAGCAGATGCCTGTCCGTCAGGTCCTGGAGCAGGCCATTGCCGCCAGTTCCAACTACATGGCCGACAGTCGGATCAGGATCGTTCTGGTCGACGATGCCCCGCGCGCCGAGGCCAACATCGATCCGGATCGCCTGCATCAGGTGATGGCGAACCTGCTGTCGAATGCGATCAAGTTCTCGCACACCGATGGCACCGTCACGGTGAAACTCCAGCGTCATGACCGCGACATGCTGCGCATCTCCGTGGTGGACCAGGGCGCCGGCATCCCCGAGGCGTTCCGCAGCCGCCTATTCGGCAAGTTCGAGCAGGCGGACGCCTCCAGCACGCGTAAGATAGGCGGCACCGGCCTGGGCTTGAGCATCGTCAAGGCTATCGCCGAAAAGCTGGGCGGCGCCGTTTCCTTCGAAACCGAGGAAGGCAAGGGAACAGCGTTTCACGTCGAGCTTCCCGAAGCGCACAGGCAGGCCGAGAAGCCGGTTTTGGTCGAGCGCCGGGCGCGCAAGCGCGATGGCCGCCTGCGTGTCCTCATCTGCGAGGACGAGCCCGACGTCGCTGCGGTGATCGCAGCACTTCTCGATGCTGAAGGCTTTTCCAGCGACGTCGCGCCCGATATCGACACCGCCAAGGCGCTCCTGAGCTCCCGCGACTACGTGGCGCTGACGCTCGACATCAAGCTAGCGGAGGAATCCGGCATCAAGCTCTTCTACGAGATCAGGGCATCACCGGCCAATTCCGACATTGCGGTCATCGTCATCTCCGCTGTCGCCGACGAGGCCAGGCGCTCGCTGAACGGCAGCGCCGTCGGCATCGTCGACTGGCTGGAGAAGCCGGTGGATTCGAAACGGCTTCACGCCGCTCTCGCCAAGATCGTCGGCCGCAGGATCGAGCCGAAGCCGCAGATTCTGCATGTCGAAGACGATGAGGGCGTGCTTGCGGTGATGTCGGAGGGGCTGGGTTCGAGCGTCTCGATCACATCCGCAAAGACGCTGCAGCAAGCCCGGCAGGCGGTCGCTCGCCATCGCTTCGACCTGGTCATCTTGGACATCGCACTTCCCGACGGATCTGGCCTCGACCTCCTCGTCGATCTGCCGCTCGAGACCGCGGTCATCGTGTTTTCGGCGGCGGAACTCGACCAGAAACTCGGCGACCGGGTGCAGGCGATCATGACCAAGACCAGGGCCTCCGAAATCGATGTCGCGAAGCTGGTCAGAAGCATGCTGATCGCTTCTCGCGACGGCAGCGCGCCGACCCCTGGCAAGGAGTGACGATGATGCCGGCAAGGATCCTGTATGTGGATGACGAGAACGATATCCGCGAAATCGCCCAGATGTCGCTCGAGCTCGATCCGGAATTCGAGGTGCGATCCTGCTCTTCGGGCATCGAGGCGCTAACCGATGCCGCCGATTGGCAGCCCGACCTCATCCTGCTCGATGTGATGATGCCGGATATGGATGGGCCTGAAACGCTGAGGCGCCTGGCCGATTCGCCGCTGACGGCCTCAATCCCCGTGGTGTTCATCACGGCGCGCACCCAGACGCATGAGGTGGAGCGCTATCTCGCCATGGGAGCCGTAGGGGTTATCGCCAAACCCTTCGATCCGCTGGCGCTTGCAGGTGAAGTGAGGAAGCTGCTCCCGCAGCGCGATGGCCCGGCCTAGACGCGCCAGGGGAAGGCGGCGGCAAGAAGCTGTCGGCAAGCGCGGTTTGCCGTTTGCGGCTCCTATACCATGGGCCGATATTCATCTAGTGATTGTATCGAAATGCAACCGTCGCGAATCAGCTTTATCTATGATCGCGCGGCGTTGGCGGGCGCGGGGAAAGCTGCGCGGAATTCTGGCATGGACCACTTTGGCGGATGTCGGTTCATGGGTTGATCACTCCGGGGGGCGACGGAACCGGAGCAGGACTGGTGGATGGAGCGAAAGCAAGAGTTCTGATCTGCGATGATGATCCCTTGTTGCTCGAGCTGATGGAATTCAGGTTGAGGGCGAAAGGATACGAGGTCATCAAGGCGGTGGACGGGGCCGAAGCGCTGGCGAAGGCGGAGCAGGACCGCCCCGACATCATTGTGCTCGACGCGATGATGCCCAAGGCCGACGGCCTGGAGGTACTGGCCCGCCTCAAAGCCGATCCGGCTCTGTCGGAAACTCCAGTGATCATGCTGACCGCCCGCAAGGCTGAAAGGGACATTGTCTCGGCCCTTGAGAAAGGAGCCGACGACTACCTGGTGAAGCCATTCATCCCCGAGGAGCTTCTGGCCCGGCTCGCGCGTCTGATCTCGCGCAAGAGCGGGAAACGCTGATGAGGCGCAGTCGGCGCGCAGCTCTGGCCGTATGCCTGATCCTGGCGATCGCCGCGCCTCCCGGCGCCGCGCTGGCGCAGACGGTCGACGAGCTCTACGCGTCCGGCGTCAAGGCCAGGCAAGCGCAGCATTTCGACGAGGCGGCGGACCTTTTCCGGCGCGCGCTGGCGCTCAAGCCCGACAATGCCGACGCCCTGGTGCAACTCGGCTTCGCCGAGCTCGGCCGCGACAATCTGCCGGCCGCCCGGCAGGCCTTTTCCAGGGCGCTGTCCCTTGCCGCGACCTATCGGGACGCCAGCTTCGGCATGGCCGAGGTCGAGTTCCGCTCCGGCAATCCGGATGCCGCGCTGCCGCTCGCCGAGAAGGTCGCGCAGGCCGATCCCGGCAATGCCGACGCCGCAGCGCTTGTCGAGAACATCCGCAAGGCGAAGCAGGCTGCCGGCAGTGAGGCGAAACGGGCTCCCGCGGTTCCGGCGCGGGCAAAGGAACCGGCCAGCCGGCGGCCCGATCCCTTCGCCGGCCTGATGGAGCAGGGCAGGCGCCTGCGGGCGGCGGGAAAGCTGCCCGAAGCGGAGACGGTCTATCGCCGGGCGCTGAGGCAGGCGCCGAAGAACACCGACATCCTGGTCGCCCTTGGCCTTGTCGTCGGCTCCAGCCGGCGCTTCGACGAGGCGGGGCATTTCTTCGACCGCGCGCTTGCAATCAAGCCCGGCCTTCTCGACGCGCGGCTTGGCAAGGTGCGCCTGGCGATCTGGCAGGGCGATGCGCCGCGCGCCCGGGCGCTGGTCGACGGCGTGCTTGCCTCGGCGCCGGACAATGTCGAGGGGCTCGACCTGGATGCGAGAATTGCTCTGCTCGAGGTCGACTACAGGCGCGCCAGGCAGTCGTTTCAGCGCGTGCTTGCGGCCGATCCGCGCAACGCCGACGCGCTGGTCGGGCTCGGCGATGTGCGCCGCGCCGAGGGTGACGACGACGCCGCGCGGGAAGCCTATCGCCAAGCGCTCGCCATCGAGCCAGGTTCTGCCGATGTCGAGCAAAGGCTGGCCGTGCCGCCGCCGCGCAAATGGCGACTCGACCTCGGCGGCGAGGTGAGCGATCTCACCGATGGTCTCGGCGACTGGACCGACAGTTCGGCCGGCCTTGCCTATCGGCTGTCGCCGCGCACGACGATTTCCGGCCGTGCGCGGCTGGCCACCCGCTTTGGCCACACCGACGTCCAGGTCGAGGGCCGCATCGATCAGGCCTTCTCGCCGGCATTCTCCGCCTATGCTTTGGCGGCGTCGACGCCGGAAGCCGACTTCCTGGCGCGCTATTCGATCGGCGCCGGCGCTTCGTGGCAGCTCGTGGCGCCGGCAAAGGCGTTCGGCCCGTTGTCTCTGAACATCGACGCCCGCTACGACAATTTCGCCAACACAAATGTCACCAGCATCTCGCCCTGGGTGCAAGGTTATGTCCTCGACGGCCGCCTTGGGCTTTCCGCCCGCTGGGTGCATGTGCAGGACGATGTCGGCACGCGCGCGAACGGCTATGTGCTTCGCGCCGACCTTGCGGTGACACAGCGCTTCAATTTGTTCGGCGGCTACGCGGACGCCCCCGAAATCTCCAACGGCACGCTGGTGCCGACGCGCACCGTCTTCGGCGGCATTTCCTGGGACGTCAGCGACCCGCTGACGCTGCGCGCCAGCATCGCGCATGAGCAACGCCCGACATTCGACCGAAGCATATTCGGGCTCGGACTGACCGCGCGGTTCTGACCATGTGGTACATCTGGGATCTATCCATATTGCTCACCGCTCTTTCCCTGGTAATCATGCTGTTCCTGATCGCGCGCCGCGTGCTGCAGGAGCGCTGGGGCAGGGCTGGGGCCGACCAGCGGCGCCAGCTTCTGACGGCGCTGATCGCCTTCACCGAAAACCGCGACCGCGAAGTCCTGAAGGCAGCGGTGCTCGTGGTCCCGGCGGGCGTGGCGATCAATGCCGGGTTCGAGTTCATTTCGCTGCTGCGCGGCGAGGAGCATGACGACGTCCTTTCCGCCTTCAACGAATGCGGCCTGCCGGCCCTTGTCGGCAGGCAGCTGGAAAAAGGCAACGTGGCCGATCGCATACACGCGGCCGAGATGCTGGCGGCGCTGCGTTCGGAAGGTGCGGTGGCAAGCCTGCTTTCGGCGCTCGACCACGACCGTTCGCGCGAGGTCAGGATCGCCGTCGCCATCGCGCTCTGCGATCTCGGCAGCCTGCCGCCGCTCGGCATTGCGCTGCGCAAGATCGGCGTGGCGGGGCAGCGCTCGCGGCGCCTGATCGAGCTTTTCAGGCGCTTTCCGCCGGCGCGCCTCCACCAGCTCGCGGACCATGCCGCGCGTGTTGACGCCGTGCCCTTCATTCGAGCGGCCGCGATCGACGCGCTTGCCCGCGCCGGCGGCTTTCGCTTCGCCGATTTCTTCGCCCGCCTGGCCGGCGACGCATCGCCCGAGATTGCCGCCGCGGCGCTGCGCGCGCTCGGCCTCACAGGACACGCCGACGCGCCGGCGATCCTGGCGACCGCAATGGCAAACGGCAACTGGGACGTGCGCAGCGCCGCCGCCGATGCCGCTGGCCGGCTCGGCCTGTCTGAACTCGCCCCGCCACTGGCCAGGCTGATGGACGATGAGGCGTGGAACGTGCGCTATGCCGCCGCCAATGCGCTGCGCTCCTTCGGCCAGCCGGGAGAGCGGCTGCTGCGCGACATTTCCGACAGCGAGGTCTCGCGCAGCCAGCGCACCGCCTCGCTCGTTCTTGCCGAGGGGCCGGCCTTATGATCGCCGACTGGAGCCACGAGATCGTTCTTGCCGCCACCATCCTGTCTTGGTTCATCATCGGGGCGGGGCTGGCGCAGACGATGATCTATTTCCTGCAGCTCGCCGTCGCAGGCTATGCGCTTTCCAAGCGCCCGCCGGTGGCGCGCTCGGCGCTGCTCTGGCACCGTTATGGCGACCTCGCGCCGCCGATCGCGCTGCTGGTGCCCGCCTATAACGAGGCGTTGAACGTGGTAGAGAGCGTCCATTCCATGCTCGCGCTCCAATATCCTAATTTCGAGGTGATCGTCATCAATGACGGCTCGAAGGACCAGACGCTGCAGCGCCTGATCGAGGCCTTCAGGCTGGTGAAGTTCCATCGGCCCTATGAGGAGGCGCTCGCGCACAAGCCGATCCGCGGCCTCTATTCCTCGCCGACGACCGAGCGGCTGTTCGTGGTCGACAAGGAGAATGGCGGCAAGGCCGACGCCCAGAACGCCGGCATCAATGTCTGCCGCGCGCCGCTCTTCTGCGCGATCGACGGCGACTCCATCCTCGAGCCCGATGCGCTGATGCGCGCCGCTCAGCCTTTCATCGACGACCCCGAGCGCACCATCGCCGTCGGCGGCACGATCCGAATCGCCAACGGCTCGAAAATCGAAGCGGGCAGGGTGCGCGAGATCCATCTGCCGCGCCGCCTGCTGCCGCTGCTCCAGGTGGTCGAATATCTGCGCGCCTTCCTCATGGCGCGGCTTGCCTGGAGCCGCATCAACACGCTGATGCTGGTCTCCGGCGCTTTCGGCGTGTTCCGCCGCGCAGAAGTGGTGGCGGTGGGCGGCTTCACCAGAGGTTCGATGGGCGAGGACCTGGACCTCGTCATCAAGCTGCACCGCCATATGCGCGACGCTAGGCGCAAATACCGCATTCAGTTCATTCCGGAACCGGTGTGCTGGACGGAGGCGCCGGAAACGCTGAGCGTTCTGGCAAGGCAGCGGACGCGCTGGCAGCGCGGCGCGCTCGAATGCTTCTTCCGCCACCGCGCCATGCTCTTCAATCCGCGCTATGGCCGCGTCGGCTTCCTCGGCTTCGGCCACATCTTGATTGCCGACGTGCTGGGGCCCGTGGCGGAGGTGCTGGGCTACATCCTGATCCCGGCCTTCTGGCTGCTCGGCATCCTGTCGGCCGAATATCTTTTGGCCTTCACCTCGCTCATCTTCACCTATGGCGTTTGCGTCAGCGTATGCTCCCTCATCCTCGAAGAGGCCGAGCTCCAGCGCTTCCCGCGCGCCCGGGACCTGGCCGTGCTGACGGCGGTCGCCGTGATCGAGAATTTTGGCTATCGCCAGCTCAACAATTTCTGGCGCCTGAGGGGCTGGTGGCAATTCTTGCGGGCAGACCAGAACTGGGGCGAGATGACCAGGACCGGCCTTTCCGGCGCCAAGAAATAGGCATGGCCGGACGCATCATTGCAGCGTCCGCTCGATCTCCGCAATTAGGGCATGGAGCGCGGCTTCGGCCGCCCCTTCATCCCCATTCTCGATCAGCAGCGTCTCCAGCGCGGACGCCCGCGCGCTGATCTCCCCAAACCCGAACGTACCCGCCGCCCCCGCCAGCGAGTGGGCGATACTAACCATTGCATCGCGGGTGGGGGGGGCATCGCCTTGACGTGCAATGGCCTTCAGCTCCGCGAGCTGATCGGCGCATCGGACAAGGAAACGCTGCCGGAGAGGGGCGAAAGGATCGTTTGAAATGAGGTGGCGCTCCTCCTGGATCGTTTCGGCGGGTATTCAAGCAGAAAGCGGCTTGGGTCGAAACGGACTGCTTGTCGCGCATGATCTCCAGGGCAACGGCCTTCTCATACACCATCAACCACGACGGGATCTCGTCCCTCCGACTTAGCACGGAATAGTGCCAGGCCGGCGGCTTTGACGAGATCATTCAGGCTCTCGTTCTCGTTGGGTACCGTTGTAGCGACGCCAACGCTGGTCACTCTGCCGCAATCGTGCGGAATGTTCAGATCTCGCACGCTTTGGACGAGCCGGAAGGCTATTTCGTTCGCATGTTCCATTGAAGCGTCAACCAACACGATCACAAACTCTTCGCCCCCATATCGTGCAGCCAGGTCGTTGGAGCGACCAGCGCCAGTTTGGATTGCGCGGGCAATTTGTTTGAGCACCTCGGCTAGCCGGCTGTAGCCGACCACATCCGAGACCAGGATCGCTGCTATTTTGCGGGTCGCACTCATCTCGTGCTCCCTCCATCCAGCCATCCAGTCTGGCACTACTGCCGACCAGGCGCGCTGTCTCACTGCTTCGAAGTCGCATAAAAGGCAGTGCGGAATGCACAAAGCAGCAGGAGAAGGGGGCTCCGTTCATAACGCGTAGGCCCCGCTAACACCGGCTGAGTCCGCAATTCAGCCAATCCGGCCGTTTCTGCCAAGCCAGCGCAGGCACCTTGCGGTTCGTTTCGCGCCGGTTATAAGGCCGGCGCCCTCGCCGGCTTCGTAGGGCACTTGGTGACGGGAGGTAGGTTGCCAGCCGCGTAAGCCTATACCAGTTCTTCCCGGGCCTTCTCGACGGCAGCTTGCGGCGTGTACATGTCGATCAACGCAGGGGTGCCCGACATGGTCGCTGGTAGCCTTCCGCTCGCAAGGCGACAGTGTATGGCCGCCGGCGCGTTCAGATAAGCCGCAGCCGCCGCTTTCGTCCTGTGTGGCCTCTTGCCGCCGCGTGGCTTGTTGGTGACATACGCGGGCCGCTGCTCGTACCAGCAGCGTCGGTGTAGGTAACAAGCATGCCGCCTTCGGCCTTCTTGCGAGCGCCGGGCTTTGTGTAGAAGTGCATGCCAGCAATTTCGGCCACATGGCCATCAAAGTCCGGTCTCATGCTACGCCCTTCAGGAGGCGACAACATTCCGCAAGCACAGCACATCACCCAGCCTAGCGGCTCGCTCCATCCCGTGCGCGGCCCTTCAATCCAGCCCAACGCCCCGGCATATGTCACGCTCTGACGGCCGTATCTGATGCAGAACCTCCGGCCACACTTCGTCGAGCCCATCCTATGCCGGCTCCACCATAGTTTCAGACGTCACCTCGTCGCCTGGCACGTCATGCGTCTCGGCGTCGTCGGGATTGGCGTCTCGCGGGTTAAGATAACCCTGCGCGCCTTCCGTACGCGTTTGGCCGGTGGTGTCGGGGATCTCTTGCAGCACGGCAAGCGCTGCGGCTGGATCTTCTTTGGCCGGCCAGTGCACCGCACGCATGCCGCCGCGGAAACGAGTGTTGTCATTGTCGGCACGGAGGGCGCCGGTGAATTCCCCAGGTTTGAATTCCGGCTGCCAGGCCGGGTAGTCCCATGATGCGATGCGCGGAGCGGGTAAAGAATAAATCCGAAGGAGGCGGGCGAGCACCCCTATGCCACCTTTCTTTCTCGCCATCTCGCTCGTTATTAATCTTGCCCTTTCGTAGGAGGGCTGTGTGGTGTTGGAAACAGGTGAGCAGCAATATTATCGGCAGCTTGGCGGCATGAAGAAATCTTAAAAAATGCACTCCGAGATACGTTTCTGGATGTGAAGCTAACGACAATCTTCAATTTGATTCGTATAGAATCGCGTGTTGTGAACGCGTAGTTGAGGAGCCCCCGAAATGAACGCAAAGCTCAAAAGCGAAGCCCGTCGCAAGGTAATTCTTCATGGACACCTTAATAACAACCGTTGAAAGATATTGCGACCAAGATCGGATGCTCACTGGCGAGTTTAAGAGTCAGCGCCAGTAAACTCAGTTGCACTCGAACCCCGACGGAGGCGGCGGAATTTCGGCGTGGCTTTCATATGCCGGAACACAAACGGGAAGAAATCTCGCGATTGCGGCGCAAATTCTGGGAATCTTAACAGTGTAATCATCAGATGTCGAGTTAGGTTATTACGGACGGATACTATCACTTGAAGACTTTCTGCAGATCACGAGTAGCTTTATTGGGTAGGGGTAGAAAATGACTCTGATCGATAGACATAGTGATCCTGTTTCGGGTAGCCGATACATTGCGACAACGACCAAGTATAACCATGAGGCGCATACGACGCGGCCCTCTTATATTTTTCCTCCAGATCGTGCATCGGGCGCAGGGGTCGGGGAGCCAAGAGCACGCAGCCTGGAATCCATAACCGGCATGCTTGATCGCATCGGCTGCGGCTATCTCGTGCTGAACCGCGAGAGGAAAGTGCTCGAATGGAACGCAGCCGCTCAAACCACGCTGGAGCGCCAGGGAGAAGTGGCCGATACGGCCAGCGGTCTTTCCGTGGCTTTGAGGCGGCTGCTCGCGAATGTTCCGGCCCATTTCCTGCCGGGCTCATTATCGTGGGTGGTGATCCGCAGCAACGGCGACAGGCCGGTGATATTGAACGAGAACGGGTTTATCGCTCCTGACGGAACGAGCATTGTGGCGTTACTGGATCGCGAGAACAGGTCGGGGCCAAATCCTCAGACACTGCAAAAGATGTTTGGTTTGACGAGCGCGGAAACGCACTTGGCGTTGCGCTTGGCTCAGGGCGACGCGCCGCTGGAGATCGCCCGCAGTTGGCGCCTCAGCCGCACCACGATCCGCTCCCAGCTTGCCTCGCTGTTCGCCAAGACCGAAACGAAACGTCAGGCCGAACTGGTGGCTCTTCTTGGGCGCATTTCAGTCTTGCCATAAGGGCCGTCGTTTGGATCCATCTCAGCAGACAGCCAATCCCGAAACGCTTTGATTTTCCGCTGGGCGATGGCGCGGGGCGGGCAGAGGAGCATGAATCTCGAAAAGAGAGTCACTCGCACGCACCAAAGCCGCAATGGCGTCTACGGACAAGCACACAGGCAGGAGGTTGATAGCTACTGCTGTGCTTGGGGTCGCCTACTTCGTAGCCTATCCATATTCCCCTGGTTTGATGCGCCTCATCGGCATCGCGTTTGTAATTTGCGCCTTCTACCGCACGCAGAACCCTTAGATATCCGGCCTGTGGTTGCCCTATTATGCCCCCGGTCGCTTGTTCTTGACGTAGCCCAAAGCCTCGACGTGCGTCCCGTCGACATCTGTGACGAGCACAAGTTTCGGCGAGAATGCGCTGGTGCCGTCGGTGCCGACGACCTTGACTATCCGTCCGCTTTCCGGGTGGAGGCATCGAATTGGGTGGTTAGGGCGATCATGTCGTTTTCTATTTTCTCTGCTCAGATTGAACCGCCGGTTGTCACGTTGTGATTATGCTTTTGCCTGCCTTTCTGTGCCCCTCATAATGGGCAAAGAACCGGATTCAGAAGCATGCTCACAACGTAACAACGAGAGAAAATATATCTTCCACATGGCCATCAGCTCTTCTGGAAACGGCTTCATGAGATGTTCCGGGTCGGGGTCGTCAGCCAGGTCATGTAGTCTTCGGGCGTCAGAATCATCGGCATACGGTTGTGGATCGTCGCCATGAGCGGATTCGGCTCACAGGTCAGCAGCGTGAAGGTGCGGATGTTGTCGCCGCTAGCGGGGTCGCGCCTCCCAGAGCGCCGCCAAGGGCGAACGGCTCGCCCGACTTCATCGCAATGGCATAGGGCTGTTTGTTCTTGCCGGTGCCGAAGATGTCCTTCCATTCAAAGAAGCCGTCGATCGGCATCAGCGCGGCGTGACTGATAGGCGGCTTTGAACATGCCGCGCTGCGCTTCGAGCCATGATAAACGTGGTCTGGATGGGCAGCCACAAGCATCAGAAGGGAGAAGCGCAGCGACGCATCATGTGGGATTGGATGTGTCAGTGAAAGAGACCGCCATTTGCATTGGACGAAACAGGCCAGATTTGCCGCCAGATTTGCCGCGAGATAAAGATGGCGAACCATCCGGAGAATCTGGCACGGGTGCTCAAGGAGCCCAGCTGGTGGGTTGAGCGGGTTGGGCTTGAAGCCGGGCCTTGTCGCAGTGGTTGTTCGAAGGCCGGCCAGGGCCGGCCTGCCGGTGATCTGCATCGAGACCCGCCACACCAAGGCATTTCCTTAAGGCCCAGGTGAACAAACCGACCGCAATGATGCCCGCGGCATTGCGCAGATGCGCAGATGATGCGAGTCAACCTGTTTCGCCCGGTGCATGTGAAAACCCTGACGAGCCAGAAGCGCCGGGCGCTGCTGACCGCCCGCAAGCTCTTGCAGGAAAAGGCCATTGCCGTTGAGAACGATCCCCGCGGCTTGCTACCGAACTTCGGAGCGGCTGCATCTCGCGTTCGAAGCCGCGCGGCTTGCATTCGGCGTACGGACACGCACATCGCGGATTCCTGCCTACATGCGTGAGCCGGTCGCGGGGCTGCTCGACAAGGGCTTTGCGAGGACGCTCGCGAAGTTGCTTGATCCCGGCAAGCGCGTGCCACTGCCGAAGTCGCCCTCGCCGTCGAGCGACACGATCTATCTCACGGTCGTGGACCGCGACTGCACGACGCCACACTTCTGACTGCGCAGCGACGGCTGATCGGCACAGGCGGCCCGACATCCCCCCAACCCGGACGCCTGCCGCCTGTGCCAGCCCCCAAGCCATTGCGAGCATCTGCGCACGTGGCCAAATTGTCGTTAGCCTCGCATCCGAATACTTATCCGGGCGTACATATCTCGCTCTTGCAGCGCTCTTGCACGCCGTCCTTTGGCTAATTTCGGACGACCTTCGTCAGTCCATCAAAAGCACCACAGCGGGGTGCAGCTTCTTCAGATTCGGCAATGATTTCGATTGCCAGGGTATGTCTGGCGTTCCACGCACGACGAGTCGAACATCGGGATGCTTGCGCACCTCGATGGTAAATTTCGCGAGCAGGTTGATGCCGGAAGAGTTTAGAAAGTGAAGATCCTTAAGATTGAGCGTAATGGAAGCGGGATTACAGGCAAGAACACTGGTCGCCAACGCCGAGATAGGCGCACCGGCCTCGGAACTGGCAAGCCGCATTGCACCGTCGAAGAAAATTTCGCTTCCTTCAGTCCACACACGGTAGTCGTCTGTCTTGATTTCCATAGCCGGGCTTCGTTTCTTCTAGTTGTGAATTTGCGAGATCGGAATAGAGGCATATGTCTCCACGCAAAGCCGATCGCTTTCGTCGGCGGCGCTGAATATCCAAGCCAGGCGTGCGCCGTAGTCGCTCATCAACGTCAGCAATCCAAGTCCGGAGCCTGCCATGTCGGGGTTGGCGGCATTCTCTTCAATTCGCTGTATCAGCAGGTCCACGGGGTCGCCAACCGTGAGATCTGCCAGGAGACTTTGGAACTTAGAGGCATCTTCACCATCGACGTCGTTCGACACCTTGAGCTTGAAGCACTCCGAATCCATCGACGCCTCGATCAAGATCTCACCTGGTGCGCGAAACTTGACCGCATTTTCGATGAGTTCGTTGACCAGATATCCGATACTATGCCGCACTTCCATGTAGTCATTGCGGGACGACCGGAAGCGCAACGCGAAAAGATCGGCGATGAAGTCCGAGGTCGTGGCACAATGACGCCAACTCAAGTCGAGAGGTCCGTCGAACAGCCGCACGCGACTGACGCTCTCCTTCATCCCGATTGCAACGTCAGGGGTCCCGAACAGCGTTGTCATGGCTATGTGTGCCTTATGATCACGAGGGTGATGTCGTCGTGGATCTTCTGGATCCCGATATGGGCCATGAGATCCTCGATGATCCCGGTTTTGATTTCCTCGGCGCTCCCGCCTTGACGTTTTCGTGCGCTCTGGCAGAGGCGCTCGAACCCGAACAGCCTTCTGTCTTGGTCTTCCGCCTCGGTCACACCGTCGGTGTGCAGCACGATCACGTCGCCACTGCCGAACGGGATGTCGCGCGTGGCAATGAACTTCGAGATGTCATTCTCCAGGCCAACCGGCAGACCCAAATCCATCGTGTCGATGCGTTCGACGTCCCCGTCCGCACGCACGACGAGAACGTCCTCATGCTGGCCGGATAGCGTTACCCGCTCATCCTCGAAGTCAAGGAAGGCCAGCGAGAGATGCTTGCCGGTGTTCGTCCGCTCGATGTTCTTGTAGATCGCTCTGTTCAGCCGATCCAGAAACTGATGCGGATCCCCCTCATTGGTCTCCTGCAGCGCGCGTGCAACGGATTGGACCATGAGCATCAGCACGCCGCTCTCGAGACCATGACCGGTCACGTCGCCGATGCCAATCTTGACCCGTGACCCGTTCTGCAGGACGTCATAATAGTCACCGCCGACCTCGTCGGCCGGCCGCATGTAGGCCGCGATCTCCAGCCCCGGAATCGCTTCGAGTTCGAATTGTTTCGGCAGGACCATCATCTGGATCTGTCTGGCGACCGCGAGTTCAGCACCAAGGCGAACGTTTTCGTCCTGCAGCTTTTCGTTGAGTGCGGAAATCTCCTGATTTGCGTCCCCAAGTTCCCTTGTTCGTTCGTCGACGAGTTGCTCGAGGTTTTCCGTGTGAAAGCTGATCTGCTCAGCCATGCGGTTGAAAGCGACCCCTGCCGCTCCAACTTCGTCGCGCGTTGGGATGCTCACTCGGACTGAATAGTCTTTGGACTGGAGCCGCTGGGCGGCGCTGGCAAGCGCCCTGAGGCCCGCGGTGATCCGCTTCGAAATTCCGAGCACGGCGGCAAAAACGATCAGAAGCGAAACGACGATCGCGGCGATCTGAAAGAGCAGGATACGGTTGGTTGCACGGGAAATACTCTTCTGCGCGGCGAACAGGGATGCATAGATCTCCCGTTCGGGAACGACGATCCCGACCGACATCATTTCGGACTTGATCGGTCCCGAACTCCACAGATTGGTCGGCTTTAATCTTTTGAGGACAACAATGTAGGGTACGCGTTCGCCCTTGTCGGCGAGCATGACATGCTGAATGACACCGTCATTGTTCTGGTCGAGAGGCAGCGACGCGATAGCCGGCTGCGTACTTCCCCGCAGGGACCTCTCCAGGCCGGTGACGCCCTGGGTGCCCGCATCGCTCGATGAAGTCAGGCCGATGATTGCCTGGCCTGAGGGATTGATCGCCACGACGTTGCCAGTCGACATTGTGAGAAAGCCGAACCCGGTCTCAGCGATCTTCACACGTTCGACGACTTCCGCGAGTTGATCGAGAGTGATGTCTGCTCCCGCCGTACCAGCGATACCGGTGCGATCGCGCGTCCACAGCGGGTGGAAAAAGCTGACGATTAGCTTTCCCGTGATCGCATCGGTGTAAGGCGCTGTCTGGGTGATATCGTCAGAGACCGGACGTGAGGCTGGATCCCTGGCCCATTGCTGCCATGACCCATAGATTCCCGGAAAGAAAAACTCCCAGAACTCTGCCTTGTTGTGGCCTGGGTAGAGCCGGTCGAAGGTCTGTGCCTGGTCCGTATACGGCACCGTCCTGAAAATCGGCCGTTCCTTTGGACCAATATAATACATTTGCAGCTTGGACGACCCGCTGGCCATGAGCGTCGGCGCAACGAGGTCCAGCACGGTGCTGTCTTCTATTTCCTGCTGAACGCTTGGCAGCGGACTGTGGTCGGCGCCCAGCAGGTAGCCCCAGACGCTGACCACGGAAGGCGCTCCCGGCAGGTTCTGCGCCCAATCGCCCCGCGAGTCGTAGACGACCTTCACGGAGCCCGGCGCCTCCTGCGAAAGCGTGGCTCCGACCTGTTGTTGCCTGCTTGGATCGTCGATCTGGGCCTGCAGCACGCCGGCCAACGCCTTGACGTCCCCATGGACTCGATCGAGCAGCAGGTCGACGCTTAACGCTGTCGATTCGGCATAGGAACGAATGTATTCCTGGTTTGCGATCGTCAGGCCCTCACCGACTTCGGATGTTGCGTCGCGCGACAGCTTTTGAACATTCCAAAGCGCCAGGCCACCGCTCAAAAGGAGGTCGAACAATACCGCGCCGCCAACGACCAATACGAATTTCGCTCGAAAGGAGCGCAGGCCGAATCGCGGTGTGGGCTCATCGTTGGCTTTCATTGCGGCCGTCGCCCCGATGCGACCCAGATCGGCCAACCCGCATAACCCTTGGGGTGGAGCGCAGCGAAAATATGATCCTCGAAGCCCTGCCGGAAGCGTGCGACGAACTCCGGTCCATCGCCGCGTCTGGTCGCCATCTCGCCCGCATAGACGTCCGCCCAGGCCGCAATGACATCGGCGAAGTCCTGCGGATCCCCGTCCAGGTTAGTGACCATGAAGGTCTCCACACGGATGTCTTCGAATCCGGCTTCGATCAGGTATCGCCGGCTCTTGGGCCCAAGCTCGACATCCATCTCGAAATGCCCGAACAGCTTCGCCACCTCGTTGTAGGTCCAACGAATGCTTTCGGCGCGCGGCTCGCCGAGGCAATGCGAATTCTTCTCGTTGGTGATATAGACCCGCCCGCCTGGCTTGCAGATGCGGTAGAGCTCCTTGAGGATGAGTTCAGGTCGATTGAAGATTTGAAGGGAATGTCGGCAGGTGACCAAGTCGAACTGCGCTTGGTCGAGCAGCATCTCCGACGCATCGCCATAAGTATATTCGATGCCCCGGATGTCGAATTCCCGCATCACTTGTCGAGCATAGTTCAGGCTTGATCTGGAGTGGTCGAGGGCGACGATCCGCGATGGCTGGAACTCCTTCTGCGCGAGCACGGCGAAATCACCGATCCCGCAACAGACATCGGCCATGACGATCCCGGGGCTCATGCCGTGTCGCGGCAAGATTGTGCGCTCGTGGCGCCAAGTCATCTTTGTCTGAGTGCGCAGGATGGGTACGAACCCGCCTTCTTCAAGAAAACCCTGCCCCGGATAAAATTCAGTGTCATACTCCTCGACGGTGATGTTCGGTTCAATTCCGCTCAGGCGACCGAATTTTCGCGAGGTCCATCCGACGACGCTTGACGTGATGACGACGAATTTGAGATCGGGTCGAGCGCGACAAGCGTCGATGATGATCCTCGAAAAGGTGTGAAACGCCGCGTTGTTCATCTGCGTCAGGCGCCTGACATTGACGTAGAGAACGCCGCGCACACGGCCGATCGCATCGCGAAGTAATGCTATGCTGGGCCCAAGCTCATCGATCGCCTGAGGCCGGACCACTCCCGATATGGAGAACTCCTGGTTGTTCGCGTCGTATTGCGCCTTGAAGCGCGGGAGAAGGTCGTAAGGGCTCAATTTTGCAGGCCCTCGAGCGGAAGATCCACGACAAGCTTGATTGCATCGCCGTCCGCGTCCTCGATCCAGAGTGTCGCGTTGTAGTCGACAGCCAGTTCCAGGAGTATGACCTCGCGGCTCGGCGCGAGATCCCCGGACACCGAATTGAGGTATCGCTCTCTGGCCTCTATTCCTGCAAGTTGCGACACGGCTTCTTCGTAGAATTGGCGCTCCTCCGGCACGCAAGGAAATGTCAACTCGATCCTATCCGTCGCGCCATGGCGAGACACCCTGCATGCCAGTTCGCCGTCGGCATGGCGAGTACGAAAGGCGACTTCCAGCAATTCGTTGAAGGCGGAGGAAAAGAGATTTGAATGGTGGACCGAGTCTGACCTGTTTTGACTGATCATCCGGGCCACGTATGTCGAGACATAATCGCAATGCTTCCAAGCGGAGACAAAAGCTTTGATTTCCATGTCGATCTGGATCATCGGCTCAAAAGTCGGCTCGCCAGCCAGGTCATGATGAATAGGTCCCATCGGCATCTCACTTGTTCCATCAGTATTGAGCTCTCGCGGGGTGATGGCCTCCGCGATGAAAAATTTCTCCGCGCCCGTGATGAGTCTGTCTCGCACCCACTCGAGGAATTGCGCTGTATCTGCCTCGATCATTCTAGAATCTCCGCCTCACCGTTAACGAAGGCCGCAAGGCACTAGAGCGCTTGTTTTGATTCCTCCATCGCGCGTACCACCCTCAGCGGGGACCGCCTGATGAAACCGCTGATCGCCTCGGCTCCAAGCGGCTTTCCCAGGAAGTTGCCTTGCAGGCAATCGCAATTCTCCTTGATCAGCCACCGTGCCTGTGCAGGGGTCTCGACCCCCTCGGCAGTGACATTTATCCCGAGGCCGTGCGCCAGATTCATAATCGATCGCACGATCGTTTGGCTTTTGAGATCGGTCTCCAAGTCCGCAATAAAGTACTGATCTATCTTCAACGTATCGAAGGGAAAATTTTTAAGGTAGCTCAACGATGAATAGTATGTTCCAAAATCGTCTAGCGATATTCGAATTCCCAAGACATTCAGCGTATTCAATGTGTCTATGTTGTCGATCGTCTTCTCAAGTAGAACCCTCTCGGTTATCTCAAGTTCAAGTCTGTCGGCTTCAAGCCCAACTGCGTCGACGATCTGAGCGACGGTGTCCGTCAGCAAACCGCTAAGGAACTGAGCCGGCGACAAGTTCACTGCGACTGTCAGCGAGGAAGGCCACGTCAACGCCTGGCGACACGCTTCCTCGAGCACCCATCGTCCAATCTCGTCCATCAGACCGTCCGCTTCGGCGATCGGTATGAACACGTTGGGTGGAATGATTCCGAGCTCGGGGTGCCGCCACCGCAGCAGCGCTTCGAAACCGGTCACTGACGAGGGAGGCTGAATGAGCGGCTGATACTCCAGATAAAGCTCGCCGCGCTCCAGCGCGGTTCGAAGGCTGCGCCTCAGATTCTCGCGTTGCTCGAGCAAGAGCAGCATCGAACGGTTGAATGTTCGAGCGCAGCCGCGTCCATCTGTCTTGGCCGCGTAAAGAGCAATGTCAGCGGCTTTCATCAACTGTTCGCCGTCGGTCCCGTGCTCCGGCCCGAAAGCAATTCCGATACTCGAGCCGACGAACACGGGAATGCCGTTGATGACGAACGGGTTCTTGAACGCGTCGACTAGAGATCCGGCAAGGCGCTCAGCCTCTGCTGGCTGCTCCTTTCCCAATTGGATGACAGCGAACTCATCGCCGGCATACCGGTAGGCGGATTCGCCGTCCTGCAGCGAGTCGCGGATACGACCCGCCGCGAGTTGAAGAAGAGTGTCGCCTGCTCCATGGCCGAGCGTGTCGTTGACCGCTTTGAAATCGTCAAGGTCGATTTGCAGAAGGGCGGCTTTCGGCTTTGATCCGCCGAGGGCCGCCATTGCCTGCTGGAGCCGCTCGCCGAATCGCCGCCGATTCTGCAGTCCAGTCAGCACGTCGTGCGTCGCCTGATGGAGCAGAACTACATGTTCTTGTTCCTCGGCTGCGCTCCGCCCGCCGTCCTCCCTTAATTCGATGATACCCGCACCATTTGCCGTGGGGAACACAAAAACGGACCGGTGCGCTCCGCCCGATGTTCGCGGCAAGTCGATGCTGGCCGGAGAGCCACCCTGGAACACACGAAGAAATTCGTCGCGATGGCTCGCATCGAGAAAGCTCGGGTAGATCACCCAGACGGCGGCGCCCGGCGCTACCGCGCCTCCGTACAAGCCTTTGAGCCTGGCCGCGTAGTGCGTCAGGCGAAAGTCACGGTCATAGAACGACAAAAGTTCGGTCGTGTTCGCCAAAAGGTCTGCGAGAACCCCATCGCCGACACTTGGAGCGTCGCTCGATGAAGGCCCCTCACTCTCCGTGCCGACGCCTGAAGCCTCTGAGGGCAAGAACCACCTCCATAGGCGGTGCAGACTCGCGCCCCCCAGTCTAGAAATAGCATAACTGTCAAGCTTGGCAAACTTTCAAATCGCAATCTTAATAAGAGCCCCCCGCAGCCTAGTTCCATGTATGCTCCGCCGTGATTGGCGGCAAATTATCAATAACGATGAACCGTCACAGTTCGTTAACAAACCGTGAATTGGCGAGAATCAGCTCTGTGATTGATGCGCAGTAGGCGCGACACGAAAATATTGTGGTCCATGAGGCGGCGTGACCTTCGCCGCCCCGGGCAACCCCTCTTCTAAGTCCGCCCAATCAGCTTCGCGATCCTGTAATCAGTTTCCGAGCGCCTTGAGCCAACCTTCAAAGGAAGAGGCCTCCTGGCCTCCGGCATGTGAAACAGAGTGGGCGGGGCGCGGCAATACCACAGTACTGCGGCCTTCGCGGGGGCTGTAACCGAATTCCTTGCTGAATGCTCGGCTGAAATTAGCCGCTGAACTAAACCCGAAGGCTTCAGCAATTTCAACAATGCGCCGGCTGTCCGCCGGATCGCTTAGCGCAATATGGGCTGCTAGAAGGCGGCGACTTTGTATGTAATGGAGAACACCGCCGCTTGGTTCGAACAACTGATAGAGACGAGAGCGCGAGACGCCGAGCGCCCGGCACATTGAATCCGGTGTCAAATGAGCCGCATCCAGATTGTGGTGTACGTATCGACGCGCTCGCTCCATTAGCGCGACACTCGTCAATAGTTCGGCGGCCGCAACCTGTTCCGCCGGAGGCCCGAGGCAGGCAATGATCATGCTGCGTGTTGCGTGCACGATGCGGGGCAGATCGTCAGCCGTGAGGCTGCGAAGTCTTGCTTCGATGCTGTTGACGTAATCGAGCAAGAGGTTGGCAAAGTTGCCCGACAGAATTGAATTGTTCTTGGCGTCCAGGGTTGCCGCCGCATCGGCGAACAAATCGCGCGGCAAATAGACAAAGAGACTTTCGGAGTCCGTTGTCCTCCCGCGAAACGGGTAGCCAAGCGATCTGATCTCCAATTTACCCGGCTGGTTCTCCGCTACACGGCGATCGACCTCCGTCCACGACCGGCCAGTACGTGGCAAGGCGATATACCAGTGATCGATCGAGCTGGACCGAAGCTTCGCGGCAGAACGCATATAACTATGTGCCGGTGCGCGCTGTTGAACGATCAGCATGCCGTCGAGGTTCCAAGCCGTGTGGTCGGCGGGAAAGCCATCGTCGAGCGATTTGTCATCCGGCAACCTGACCTCGACGAGCGGTGCCATATGCGCCTGCCAAGCGGCGAATTGATCCTCTGGCGCCAGTTCGAGCGTTGAAAAGGGCAAAGGTTCGAGCGCCGGCGCAAGTGACGGGGCACCCTCATTGTAAGGTTGAGCTTCGCGCGGCCAACGACGTCGATCACGCTCCAGCGCCTGCCTCGCAAGCGCCTCCTCTTGCCTTTTAGCATCCATCGCGTGGTGTCATATCCGATTCGGGTATGCCCATGCCCCTCTCAATCATGTGGTGTACCTCAGGCATCTGGCAAGACTGGCCGACTCGAGGCGACTGAAACGGCGATCACGCTGGATTACGGCAAGAAATGCATTCCGAGATAAGTTTCTGGATGTGACGCCAACGACACTCTTCAGCCTGGTGCGTATAGAATCGGGCATCGTGGAATATTAGTTGAGGAGACCACCCAAATGGCCACTAGGCTCAACAGCGAAGCTCGTCGGAGGATAATTCTGGATGGATACGGTAACAACGAGCCGTTGAAAAATATTGCGGCAAAGGTCGGATGCTCACTGGCGAGTTTGAAAGTCACCGCCAGCAAACTCGGTTGCACTCGAACTCCGAAAGAGGCAGCCGAATTTCGGCGCGGATTTCACGTCCCGGAAAACAAGCGGCAGGATTACTATAGACTTATGATTACCGGACAATATAAAGCCCGTGAGTGTGCGCTTATGCTAGGATTAATAAAGGAGCAATCAGGAATCAAGTAAATTGATTCGTAGTCACTGCAGATGACAAGTCATTTTGACAGCCACCGCTTCAGCGGTTCATCAGCAAAAAGCCCGCCGCAAGCACGGTAGCGGGCCTTGAAAGGTTCGCACAGATGCTGCCTCGGTATTTCAATCGCACCTGCCTCAGCCCTCATGATCTGGCTATTTGCGAACGCGTGTTCGATCAGGTCTGCGCGGATGAGCATCTCGACCCTTTGGACCCGGCGGCCGAAATCTTGACAGTAATGGTCGTGGCCATTTTTCGAAATGCTCACACCAGCGAGCGCCAACTACTTGCGGCTGTCAAGTCTCATCGGCAAAAGGCTGCGGGAAGGCGCGTCGCATGAATCCGTTCAGTCGCGACGCGCTGTTGCCAAGACACCGGACTTAAAACCGCCGCGGGCACGGGTTCACAGTGGTTTCAATACTACTCCCTCCAGCCGTTGATATTTGCTTCGGAAGATCGTTTTTGGTGCAAGCGGTCCTTGCTGTCGCGGAAGTCTCGATTTGTTGCCATCTTGGCGCAAGCGAGTGCGCCGATGGTTTCGCGGCTATCACCTAAGTCCCTATTCGGTCCCGTCCGTCTCGCATTCGTTACCGATCGAGCACCGGCAAATATGAGTTCGTTTCCAGACATTCTCGCAGAATGGTCTCACGACTCTAACGGGGGTACAAATTCACACGGCAAGGCGGGCCGACCGGTGGTGAACATCAGCCGAGCCTATCGGCTCACGCCACTCTGCAGCCAGAGAGTTGCATTTACGCTCTTCAACATCGTTAAAAACGTACGGAGGTTTCCCGAGACTCGGCTGCCCGCGGCGCGCATGGTCAGGGGCAGGGAGGAATAGACCATGCGCGAATTGCCCAGCACCATCGACGCAGACGTTCTGATCGAAATCGGCAGGCTTTTGGATGACCACGCGAAGTCGACGCCCGTGCCCGTCCACAAGCTTGCATTGTTAATGCGGCAGCGTTCAAACGCCAGCCTTCCGGTTGAATCGATGGAAGAGTTGATCGTGAAGATGGCCATGACGCGGCAATTGCCAATGATCTTCGATTTGCCTGACATTGACACGGACAATGTGATCTCGATTGCCTTGGCACGCGCGTCTTGAGACTTGCCCTCGAGCGCAAGTTCAGTTGCTCCACCAGAAGCAGCAGGTGCTGCGGTTCGGCATGACCAAACCTGGCCCAGATAGCGTGCATCGCCTTGCGCCGAGCTGGTGAAGTGGAATGGGCTGTGAGTGCATCCCTTTACGAGCCGGTGAACGTCTACAAACCGCAGGGACCCGATATCGGCGTCGTTGACGGTCCGTTTGAGTATTTGACGGTAGCAGGACTAAAACTTCCGCTGCCATTCACTACTCGGATGACGGTGGTGCGCCTATCGAACGGCGATCTGTTCCTTCATTCGCCCATCAAGTTTGCTTGGACGGTGGCCGAAGAGTTACGGAACTTGGGCAGAATTCGCCACCTCGTGTCACCCAACCAATTTCACTACGCTCATGTCGGTGAGTGGTCGAAGGCTTTCCCTGAGGCAACCACATGGGCATCGCCCAGAGTCCGCCAAAGAGCACGCGCACGGCATGCTGATGTGACGTTCGCTCGGGATTTGGAAGCCGATCCGCCGGAAGAGTGGCGGCGGGACATGGACCAGATATTGTTTCCCGGTGGCTACTTCAAAGAGTTCATATTCTTCCACCAAGCGTCAAAGACGCTGATTCTTACAGACACCATCATCAATCTCGAATTGGACATGATCGATGAGCCTTGGCGCACGGTGACGAAGCTGACTGGGATGGCTCACCCGCACGGGCGCACCTTCCTTGGCATGCGGCTGCCAATTCTCCTGCATCGGCAGAAAGCACGGGCAGTAATAGGCAAACTCCAGTCGTGGCAACCGCGGCGAGTGATTCTCAGTCACGGCCGCTGCTTTGATGGGAATGGCGACGAGCTTGTCCGTAGAATATTCGGAAAGACGGCTTGGTGAGGCAGTGGTTTGGGGAAAGCCAAATGTCCATTTCGGGTCGGCTCCGCCGCTCGCCCCGATCGCTTTATGCCGAGGGTAAGCTCTCGCTCATCTGGCCGGTCGCGTTGCCGACCGATCGGCCTAGAACGAATCCCTGTCGCGAGGGCGGACCTTCGCCGGCACGCTATGTCTTGACAGATACCTTGCGGGCTTTCAGCAATGACTTGATGCCGTTGCGGTCGTTGTCGATGCGGCCGCGGCCGTGACCGACCGAAAGCTTCGACAACGCATGCACCGCATGCGACAGGTTGTTGTTCATCCAGGGCGACGGCGCCTACTCCACCGCAACCATGTCGCCCAGTTCTGTCACGAGGCTCCCGGCACCGGGTGCCGGGACCAACATGTGATCTCCATAATGCGTAAGAGCCGGAGGTCCATCGCCGGCGACAAGGCGCTCATTGCAGAGAAAGGTTACGATCCATCGGGTGCCCGCGGCCTTCACGCCAAATGTTGCTGGGCGCCTCCTTCGACAGCGCGCACATGCGACACGTCCTGGCCGGGGGCGCCGCCTGTTGCCGAGAGCGACGATCGCGAATGCGCGAACGGCTGGACGGCAGGTGAAGCGGGGTCGCGATAGGCGCACATCGGACTTGCTTCACCAGTAGTCCGAAGACGCCAGCGACGCACTAGGCTGGACTCGTGCCCTAGCCGTCGAACTCCCGCTTATCCGTCGCTGTCAAAGTGCGCTTGCATCTTCCCTACGCCGACAAGCGCGGCCGTCGTATCGCCGTAGTATCAAGCCGCTGAAGTCCGGCGGTGCTTTCTCAGCCGAGTGATCGCCGACTTGTCGACCGTGATCACCCCGCCGCAATCAATCCGCACGGTGAGTTTGCTTGCTCCGCGATCGATGCGCGTGACGTCCCCAACAAGAACCACTCGGTCTCCGGCCCGGGCTTTGGGTGGCGGATCAATCGTATAAGGATGGTCATACGATGGAATGCTCACTCTAGCGCGCCCGCTGGGGAGAATCGTGATGACGGTACCTGCTAGTGAAACCTCATCGCCAACCTCAAATTCGCGAGGCATGTTAACGTGCAGCATGGTCTTCCTCCCGATGCTTTCCCTAATTGACGCTTTGCTAATTAATGCCCGGCCAACCAGGTTGGTTGCTTGCAATCGACTTCGTACGGTTCCGCACAATTCCAAGCTGGTATGCACTCCCAGTTGGCCTCGGATCGGCCTTGTGGGCGTCAAATTGTCAACACCGACAGCGGCCACGAGATCCACAAGGACCAGCCGCAGCTCGTCCTCGACCCGATCCGCGAAGTCGTCGACGCCGTGCGCACCGGGAAGACAAGCCTAGAGCCGTAGCGGCCTCGCCTGTCCCGACCCGGTGTCATCGCTTCGCTGGCGCTAACGGTGAGACCGCATAGATCTGGTCCAGTATTTTCAGCATCAGAGCGTTGGCGGTCGGCTTGCCGTCGAGCGAGAGCGTCAGGCTGGTCCAGACGATCAGCGTGACGTCGTTGTCCGGGTCATGGCCCATGAAGGAGTTGTAGCCGGGCATCTCGCCGCCGTGGAAATAGATCTTGTTCGGCCCGAAGGTGACCAGGGCGCTGCCGTAGCCATATTTCTGGCCTTCAGGCTTGCTGGGATCCTCCGCTTCGGGACTATCCAGCCATTGGCGCTTGTAGTCGGCGTTGAAGACCTGGCCCCCGACCAGTGCGCGCATCCAGGTCGCCAGATCATCCGCCGTGGAGATGACGCCGCCTGCCGCAAAGTAAGCGGACGGGTTCTGCCACGTCTCGTCATCGGGCTTGAGCGTTCCCGCCCTGGCCGCCGCCTGAAGATCGTCCGGATAGGGCGCATCGACCAGGGCGTAAGACGCGCCGCCGTAAATGTAGCCATGCGCATAAGGCTCGGGGATGGTGTTGGACGTGCTGACGGGCAGCAACGTGTTTTTCATCCCCAGGGGCCCGAATAAGCGCTCCTGAAAGATCGTCGCCAACGGCTTGCCATCGATCTTCTCGGCAACGAGGCCGAGCAGATAATAGTTGGTATTGTTGTAGTCGAATTCAGCACCCGGCGCGAAGTGCGGCGGCCGTTTGAAAGCCATGGCGAGGAACCTCCTCCGAGGTCCACGCCTTGTCCGGATTGTTATCGAAGCTTTCCGCAAGTTCCGGTGCATTGGTGAAATTGTAAAGGCCGCTCCGCATCTTTATGAGCCGGCGAATGGTGATCTGGTCGCCGTTCGGAACACCATCAACGTATTTCGAGATCAGATGGTCGAAACTCAGCTTTCCTTCCTGGACCAATTGCACGATCACCGCGGCCGTCATCGTCTTGGTGTTTGAGGCGGGCCGGAAATGGGTATCGGCGCGCGGCGGGTTCGTGACGCCGAGTTCGGTCGTTCCATACCCGAAGGCGAAATTGCCCTGCGGAGTCTTGAGGAGAACCATTGCGCCCGGCAGCAGGAGTTCCTTGGCCGTGCGTTCCATCATTGCCTGAAGCGCGACCGGGTCGATCGGCTTGAGCGCCGGCGCAGAAGCGCCCACGGCGCTGCCCGTTGCGCACACCGCGACAACCACCGCGCCCAGTGTTCTCGCTATCATCGTTTCACTTCCTGGTAAGATCGACGGGACGAACTCTACCGGAAACGCAGGCTTCCGTCTGTGGCCGGAATATCAGCAATGGAGGGATGTCCCAGTTTCTGCTTCGTCCGCGATCGAGGCGATGCGGACCTCGCCTACTCAGCAGCTGCCAGCGCGGGTCAAACGGTTTGGTTGGGTGGTGAGCCGATGTTCGCGCAAGCACGATCGCCATTATGGGACCGACAGTTTTACCATGCGGCGTCCTCCTTCGGTCTCCGCCTCGACCGAAATCCTTCTCGCTCATAAAATTTCTGCGCGGATTGGTCGTTAGGACGCTCAGCTTGGTAGGCAACCCACGCTTGGCCGCCTCCGTCACTCTCTGTCGGGCAGAACTAATTGCAATGGTGGCGCCACAGTAGCCGCAGTCGAACGCGGTCGGCCTGGACCTACAATGTTGCTGACGCGTCCGGAGCCATGCGTGATTTCGCTGCCATTTCGCATTTCTACAATGCGACGCAGCTTCGCCGAGCTAGCATTCCAGCATCAACAAGGGTCTGCTAATGATGTTCATCGCGAACCTTCTCGCTCGGGCCGAGACCGTCGATCAAGTCCGTGACATCCTCATCGATCTCACGCGGCAGACATCCGCTGAGTCGGGCGCGGTCTCGTATCACGCCGCTCAGAGCACGTCCGACACCACGCATTTTTATGTCGTGGAACAATACCGCGATCATGCGGCTTGGGAGTCTCATATGGTCTCTCCCTATGTGCGCAATGCGCTATCCGTGTTCAATGATCTACTTAGAGAGCCGCCTGCGGCAGCCGCGTTCGTGGTTTTTGCCGAATACATAGCTGTGCCAGCGGACAGCCACGCGATCTAAGCGTTTCGCCGTTTAGCTGTCGACCACACAACTGGATTGGCTCTTGATACAACCTACGACGGATGGAAAGGATTTCCGATGGCTGAAGTGGCAGTTCTAGGACTTGGAGCGATGGGGTCGCGCATGGCAGCCAATCTGCTCAAGGCAGGGCACCGCTTGACGGTGTGGAACCGGTCAAAGGAGGCGGCGCATTCGCTCATTTCCACAGGAGCACGTCTCGCCGGCACACCGCGAGAGGCCGCGGCAGGAGCAGATTTCGTGATCGCCATGGTTCGAGACGACATTGCATCACGAAAAATATGGCTCGACGAGGACACGGGAGCACTTGCTGGGCTCAAGGCAGGCGCGGTGGCGATCGAGAGCTCGACACTGACGCCGGTTTGGATCGGCGAGCTCGCCAAAGCCGCATCGGCTCGGGGCGTCGCCTTCCTTGAGGCACCGGTGGCAGGCGGGCGGCCGCAAGCGGAGGCGGCCCAGCTGATCTATCTCGTCGGCGGCGAGAAGGACGTCCTTGCGCGAACAGAACCGCTGCTCAAAGCCATGGGCACGGCAGTACATCACGCTGGGCCGGTCGGGGCAGGCGCCATGGTGAAGCTCTCCGTCAACTCTCTTCTCGCTGTCCAGGTTGGCGCAATGGCCGAACTCATTGGCCTGCTGCAGCGGCTGGGCGCCGATGTCGATCGAGCCGTCGAGATTATTGGCACGACGCCCGCCAGCAGCCCAGCGGCGAAAACGATGGCAGCCTCCATGCGCGCGGGCACGTTCGCACCATTGTTTCCAGTAGAACTCGTGGACAAAGACCTTGCATATGCAATCGCTATGGCGGGCGCGGACTGCTCACAGTATATGCCTCTGACTATTGCGGCCCGCGAGGTCTTCCAGCATGGGATTGATCGCGGCATGGGCGATGACAATATAACCGGCATCGTGCGCCTGTACACTGAGCCAAGATAATCTATGTATGCGATGGGCGGCTGCAGAAATGGCGTAACAAATAGGTCATGGATTTTGAGAGGCTTGGATGCTGAGTATATCCTATCGACCGATCGAATCGATAGGTCACGTGGTTGATCGCTACTGGTCACGTGAGACCAATCCTGGCGAAGACATCGAATTCATGCCGTTCTGGCCAAGCCCAGGCGGAGCTGAGATATTCTTTCACGTTGCACCAGGCTTTCTGCTTAACGGGAAACAGCCGCCGCGGGCCCATGTTTTGTGCTGCCGTAGCCAGCCCATTCACCCAAAGGCCGTGCCGGGATTTCACTTTCTTGCTGTCCGTATTCGGGCGGGCATGGCAGAACATCTGCTGGGAGTGCCTGTTTCCGAACTTGCAGACAGAATTGTTCCACTCGAGGTGATCTGGGGACAAGAGGCAACGCGTCTGACGGAGCAAATCGTAACCACGGCGCTTGACAGCACGCGGGTCCACCTGCTGAACCATTTTCTACAGCAACGTCTCAATCCCCGAGCAGAGCGGGGCACCCTCGATGCCGCCTTCCGACTCCTCGAGACGGGAACATCATCGATCTCCAAAATCTGCGATCTTGTGGGACTGAGCGAGAGACAGCTTGAGAACCGTTTCAAGAGAGCGACGGCAAATTCGCCGGTCCGCTTTCGCCAACTTGCGCGGTTGAGACGAACTATCAAAGCGATATTGCAAGATCCGAACGAGAAATTTACGCAGCTTGTCGATGAGGCCTACTTTGATCAATCGCAGGCCGTTCATGAGTTCCGCCGTTTTACAGGTCTGACACCCACGGAATTTTGCGAGCTGGCGAGACGGTCCGCTCACTTCTACGAGGTGAGATCGCCGACTTTGGCTCGCAGCAGTCAGTAGTGGGTTGAGCCCGCCGGGCAACGCGGCGGAAGCTCCGTTCCTCCGGAACCACTGCAAAGCCGGCCGCAACGATCAACCCCGAAAACGTTGTCCGATGTAGGGGTTCGAATCGCTCTGGCGCTATCGGCAATACAGCGCGTCGATCGAAATCACCTGTTAGCCTCTCCTCTGAGCGCGGCCGCAGCTCCCTTCAGGCAAGATGCGCGAGCAGACGGATATCTATCTGACCGAAAGCAAACAGAAGCCAGGCGTGCCCCACTGAAAGCACAAGCATGCGCAAAGGTTCCTGGACTGATGCTCGGCTGGCGGCAACTTGCTCGCCAGCCGAGTGAGTTCAGGCGGTGGTCGGGGGAGACTGGCCAGCCACACACTGGTGATTCCAACGTGGGCCGATGTGCCAATCAGCAACCTTCGTCGGTCTTTTTCACCTGGCCCGGCGCGGCGGTGTTGGCTGCCGTGTCCTGCTGACCAGGCGCCGCCTGCTGAGCGCTGCCAGTCTGCTGGCCGGGCGCGCAGTCCCTGGCCGAGTTCGGATTCGTGGTGCCGCTGGTGGTGGTCGTGTCGGTGCCCTGATCGCCGGACATGTTGGTGCCGCTGCTCGTCGTGCCGGTGCCCTGATCCGTCGTACTGGGCATGGTTGTCGTGGTCGAGGTTCCGCTCGTCGAGGTTCCGCTCGAAGTTCCGCTGGTCGTCTGGGCAAAGGAAAGCCCGGCCGACACCGCCAGCACGGCCGAAGCCAAAAGGATGCGTTTCATCTTCTTTCTCCTGTCTGAATGCGCGGGATGCGCCTGGCAAATCCAACAGGCAGACAGAAGGAGTGTTCCCCGATGAAGTTCAACTTTTGTAACTCTGGTCATAGGTCAGCCTTAGGATGGCGGGCGTATATTAGAAGCCTCTTGAAGAGGACACTGCCCGCACCAGAATCCATGGCATGGCTCGGGGAATAGGCATTGGTGACCAGGTGGCGATTACTGCCACGGTTCGAAGGCGGATGCGGTTTGGTCGGACCAGCGCTCGAGCTTTGAGCGGACAATCTTGCCATGGGGCAAGTTGATGGCCCCGGGGACATGACCTTGGGCGAACATCGAAGGGCTGCGGACATCGAGGAGGACGAAATCGGGTTCGCGCGACAGCGCATCATGAACATCCCAACAGTCCGTACGACGCATTGGCGCTACGCTGATGCACTGCGCAGCCAGTATCCAAAGTTGGCCGTGGATCATGCCTCGCTCTACCGCTCGCATGGCCGCGTGTTCACGTCCGCCGGGAGTGCCGCCGGCATTGACCTTCTGATCGAGATCGTTCGCCAGGACTTTGGAGCTGATGCGGCCAACTCCGTGGCTCGAAGGCTTATAATGCCGGCGCACCGTACCGGTGGGCAGGCGCAATTCCTTGAACGACCTGTTCCGACACGGCGTGGGTCAGAAGTTGCGCCACTGCTGGACAAGATGAGGGCTGAACTCGGCGGCGTCTGGACGCTGGAGCGAATGGCATCGGAATGCCACATGAGCTTGCGGACCTTTATACGACGCTTCACCCAAGCGACGGCATCGCCTCCAGGCGAATGGCTGGTATCCGAGCGCCTTGACGAGGCGAAGCAGCTCCTGATTGGTCGCCACCACAGCATCGAAGAGATCGCCGCCGCCCGTGGGCATGAGTTCAGCGGATACGCTGCGACATCACTTCCGCAAACGCAGGGGTATCAGCCCAAAGGAGTATCAAACGCAGTTCGGCCGTCCGACGCCAGTTTAATCATGATTTTGACGAATGCTCGGTCATCTATTTGTGCCATCAACGTCCGGAAAGGGGTCGCAGAACGAACCCGCTCGCACGGGAGGGCACGCGTTTCGCGACTGGCGCATAGGCGATAAGACGACCAAAAGGTGGGAAGCGCAGCGAACCCCTCTATATCGACAGCCATGGATGCATCGAGCGACCACCTGCAGAACGACGAGCTTCTCTCGGACATCCAGTGCCTGTCCTTCGACTATTTTCTCAAAGAGGCCAACCCGGCGAATGGCCTGATCGCCGACCGCAACACCCCGGGGTCACCGGCCAGCATCGCCGCCGTCGGGCTCGCCCTGTCGGCCTATCCCGTCGGTGTCGAGCGCGGTTTCATGACGCGCGCCGCCGCCGCTGAACGGACGCTCGCCACGCTTCGCTTCTTCTGGAACGCGCCGCAAGGGCCCGAAGCCGACGCAACGGGCCACAAGGGCTTCTACTACCATTTCCTCGACATTGAGACCGGCCGCCGCGTCTGGAAGTGTGAGCTGTCCACCGTCGATACGGCGCTTCTGCTTGCTGGCGTGCTGGCCGCCGGCGCCTATTTTGGCGAGGACGATGAATCCGAACTGGAAATCCGGCGGCTTGCCGATGCGCTCTACCGGCGCGCCGACTGGCGATGGGCGCAGAACGGCAGCGCCACCGTCACCCATGGCTGGCGGCCTGGAAAAGGCTTCCTGCGCTACCGCTGGCAAGGCTACGACGAAGCGGTGATCCTATATGTGTTGGGCCTCGGTTCGCCAACCCATCCGTTGCCGCCCGAGAGCTATGCGGCCTGGCTATCCACCTACAAGTGGAAAAAGATCTATGGCCGGGAACTGGTTTACGCTGGTCCACTTTTCGTCCACCAGCTCTCGCATATCTGGATCGATTTTCGCGGCATCCGCGATGCTTCCATGCGCAACCACGACTGCGACTATTTCGAGAACAGCCGCGAGGCAACCTACCTGCAACGAGACTACGCCATTCGCAATCCGAAGGGCTTCAGCGGTTATGGCGAGAATTGCTGGGGCATCACCGCCAGCGACGGCCCAAGCCCGACAAAACCCCAAATGACGGTCGGTGGCCGCCGCTTCTTCGGCTATCTGGCGCGCGGCGTGCCATTCGGCCCTGATGATGGGACGTTGTCGCCGTGGGCAGCGATTACCTCATTGCCCTTTGCACCAGAGATCGTTCTGCCGGCACTGCGCTATTTCCACGAGATCGACCTGCAAGAGGGCAACCCTTACGGCTTCACCGCAAGCTTCAATCCGACAATAGCAGCCGCCGACGGCCGGCCATGCGGTTGGGTATCGCCCGACCATGTCGGCATCAATCAGGGGCCGATCACTCTGATGATAGAGAACTACCGCTCGGGCTTCCTGTGGCGCCTGATGCGCCGCGTGCCGGCCATCATCGCGGGACTGCACCGAGCCGGTTTTTCGGGCGGTTGGCTATAACAAGTCGAGATGACAAAGCTCCCCGACTGATACCGGGACTCTTGACTGCTAGCACATGCCGCATTTGCTGCAAATGTCGCCTTAGCGGCGCATTGGTACTCAGCAGCATAGGGCCGAGGAACGAACCCGCTGCGCGGGAGGGGCGCGCGCGGTTGAGGTAGAGATCAAGAACCGGTCGTCGCGCTCGCGTTGAGCGTCGTTCGGCTCGAGCAGAGCATGGCGGGCTTCTTCAACAAGGAGCCTGACCATGCCCACCTTGGCGTCGCGCGAAGGCCAGGCTTGTGGCGCGCTTGACGACGTTCTGCTGAATGGCCTCAGTCAGGACCGTCTGCGCCGGCTCTTCAGTCATGCCGCAGGCCGGAGCCGCGGCTTGCAAAACTTGCCGCTTAACTGGTCGCTTGGCCTGCAACCTGGTGCCGCTCTCTTCGAACTTGACCAATGGCTGAGCGCGCTGGACGCACCGAGCCGGCTTCGAACCGACGGCATCGATCCGAGACCGATCCTGATCCCCGTCCTCGACATGCTGGCCAACGGCTTGGCCATGGCCGAGCGGGCCTGCAGCGAGGCCGAACGCCGCCACGAAGCGACCAGCGCCGATCTTGCTGCGGCATGCGAGGCGATCGATGCTGAATTCGGTCCGGATGCAATGTGGCCATGTGCCGGTCCATGCCTTCGTCCGGAAGCCTGAACGCCGATAGACGTGCCCGCTGTTTCCTCAGTCTTCCAGCGGCAAACAAGATAGTCTTCCGCGCTGCTATCTTGCTCTTGGTGCCCCGCTGTCAATTGGTCTGAAGTGTGAGACAGTCTCGATTGTGAGGCCGAGATAATCGCCGATGTCCATACGCGACATTGGCAGTTCGACCTGCTGCAATCCGCCCTGCCGTTCCACCATGTCGACCAGGAATGCGGCGACGCGTTCGATGGCGCTCTGGCAACCGAGGACCAGCAGGTGTTCCTGCGCTCTGGTCAACCCCTTGAGCGCCATGGGCAGCAACTGATGGGAGTTGTCCGCTCCAGCAGCGAGGCGGAAGACGCGGACACCGGTGGCATTGATCGCCTCGGCGAAGAAATGATGCGTGGTGCCGGCTTCGAAGCCGAATGTCTCTCCGGCGAGGTGAAAGGCATTTATCTGCCGGCGGCCGTCAGCAAGCAGGCGGTAGACGCGGACGCCGCCGAACTTCAACTGGTAGAAGGCTCCGGCCTTCTCGCCCTGGGCGTAGATTTCCGCGCCGGCGGGATAGAAGCTGAGTGGTTGCAGCGGTGCGGGCTCGAAAGCCTCCGGCAGGTTGGGCTGGGAGGACCGCGACGGCAGTGCAACTCTGGAGTTGGTGTAGGCGTGCATGGCTGTTTTCCCGGTTAATCCGTGGAACAGCAATCGCGCTAATCGGCCCGTGGCGAAATTCGGTTATGTCCGTACGGGAAACTACTAGAACCGCTCCCTACGCGCCGGTCCAGCCACCGCTTTCAGCCGTCGCGGCAGTGGAGACAGCTACTCACTTGCCTCGCGGCCCGACACCTGCTCGATCAAGACCCGGAAGAACACGTGGGGCGCGCTGTCCGACACCGGAGGCATGACCGGCTTGAGGGCGCCCGGCTCCCACCAGTTGGCGTGCTTGCTCAACACTAACCATGCATAGTCGCGCTGAACCTTGCAGCCGATCTGGTCAGGCAGTTCTTCATAGCGGCTCTACAACCACGCTTCTCCATCCCCGTCCTTGGCCGCGTTCGTCGACCTGGAGGGACACCAGCGGATTGGCCCGCATCCAGTCGATCTTCTTGCCCAATATGGAAAATGCATAAAGCCAACTCACCCCAGCCAATACCTCGGCCCCGGCCCCTTGCGTCCTGCCATATCGGCAGGGTTCGCAAGGCTACACCGGTCGATCGACAGGCAGCCGCAACCGATGCACTCGGTAAGCCCCGACCTCAGGCGCTGCAACTCGGCGATGCGCTGGTCGATGCGCTTGGTCCACTGGCCCGACAACCGTGACCAATCCCGACGCGACGGCACGCGATCGGCTGGCAACTTGGCCAGCTCGGCGCCGATCTCCTCGAGCGTCAGCCCAATTCGCTGCGCGAAGACGATGAAGGCGATCCGGCGCAGCACGGATCGCGGGTAGCGTCTATGTCCCGAGCCGGCCCGCTCGGACGCGATCAGCCCGCGCTCCTCGTAGAAGCGCAGGGCCGATGAGGCGACGCCGCTGCGCCGCGCCACGTCGGTGATGGTCAGCATGGAATCCATGCATGAACGAAAGCACAATTCCCGCTTGACTTCAAGTTAACTTGAACTTGTAGCAAGAGGCATACGGATTAAAGGAGCACTGGCAATGCAGACGAATGTCGAACTTCAGGGACTTCGCGTGGCGGTCACGGGCGGCACGTCCGGCCTCGGACTGGCGCTTGTGCGGCAGCTTGCCGCGATGAATGCGTGCGTCGCCTTCGTCGCCCGCACCGCCGCGAATGTCGAACGCATCGCCGACGAGACGGGCGCGCACGGTTTTGTCGGCGACGTCGGCAAGAAGGAGGACATCTACCCGATCGCGTTGCAGGTCACCGCCAGCCTCGGCGGGCTCGATGTCCTGATCAACAATGCGTCGGCCCTGTCCCTCTGGCGCTCCTTGCCGATACCGAGTGCGAGGAGCTGGAAATGGCGCTCGCGGTCAATCTCGTCGGCGCGTTCCGGCTGACGAAAGCCCTGTTCGGTGCGCTTGCCGCGTCCGCACGCGAGGGCCGGGGCGCGCTGGTCATCAACATTTCCAGCGACGCCGCGGTGAACGCCTATCCCGGCTGGGGAGCATACGGCGCGAGCAAGGCCGCTCTTGCCCATCTGACGGCGATTTGGGACGAGGAGGCGAAAGCAGACGGCATCCGGCTCCTCGCGCCTGACCCCGGCGATATGGACACCCCACTGCACGCGCTCGCGATCCCTGATGCTGATCCGGCGACCTTGAAGCGCCCCGAGCAGGCAGCTGCCGAGATCATCGAAAAGATGCTCGACGCGTTGCCGGTCCGCTCTACGCGTCTCGCCGGAGCACATGGATGATTGCCGCCGATCGTCCCGATCGGCGCTCCGCCAGACTGTTCGTCGTCGAGGCGGACGGCACGATGCGCGACCTGCCGCGAGCTGGACTCGCGACGCTGTTCAAGCCCGGCGATCTGGTCGTCGCCAATGACGCCGCGACCTTGCCTGCCAGCTTGCACGGCACGCATGTCCCAAGCGGTGAGGCGATCGAGATCCGCCTGGCGGGCTGGCTGTCACTTCCCGATCCAACCCGTTTCATGGCGATTGCCTTCGGCTCGGGCGATCACCGCACGCACACGGAAGACCGGCTGCCTCCACCTCCGCTGTCACCAGGCGATCGCCTCCGGCTCGGCTCGCTTGACGCCGCCGTCGAGCGCCTTCTCGACCATCCACGCCTTCTCGAGTTGCATTTCCCAGGCAACCGCGCAGCGGTGCTTGCAGGACTGGCGCAGTACGGCCGGCCGATCCAATACGCGCATGTTCCCGAGCCGTTGGCACTGTGGGATGTCTGGACGAAGATTGCCGCCGGGCCGGTCGCGTTCGAGGCGCCGTCGGCAGGCTTCGCGCTCGACTGGCGCACGCTCCAAGCCTGGCGTCGGCACGACGTTGGCTTTGCAACACTCACGCATGCTGCGGGCGTCTCCTCCACCGGCGATCCCGCGCTCGACTCGCGCCTTCCCTTCGACGAGCCATACCGCATCCCTGGGCGCACCGCGGCGCAGGTCGCGCGGGCGAAGCTGCGCGGCAGCCGCATCATTGCGATCGGCACGAGCGTAGTGCGCGCACTTGAGGCAGCCGCCAATCCCGGCGGCAATGTGCGTGCCGGAAATGGCATTGCGACAGGGCGCATCGCGCGGGGCACGCGGCTTCGCGTGGTCGATGCGATTCTCACAGGCGTCCACCAGCCCGGCGAAAGCCATTTCGAGCTCCTGCGCGCCTTTGCCGACGATGCTGTGCTCGCCAAGGCCTCCGCAGCCTTCACCGCGTATCGATACCGCGCGCATGAATTCGGCGATTCCATGCTGCTCAATCGCCAACCGCTGCTTCTATCGCGCGAACGGAACCGTGCCGAGGTGCTCGAGACGAAGCCTCTACTCAAGGCGTGGCTATGATGTCGGCAGGTTCGGCGGCATTCCGGCCGCACCGCGAACGTCAGCTTCGGAGAAGCGCCGGAAAGGTCGGCAATTGGCGCACCTTACTCGTTCCAGTGGACGAGGCGAACAGCAACAAACCATCCATCTCGGCCATTGGCGGCAGCCAGTTGGTAGAGTTTGACCCTAGAACGCCAGCGTGTGAGACCGCCGCCGCCGGGGCGAGCGCATGCCGGGTCGGCACCCACCGGGTTCATCGGCGGGCGGGGCGGGATGGTTTGTGGGGCCCCGCATCAATGCGCGTGACCCCTCGCTCACAGACTGGATGATCGCGTTGAAGGCGGTGATCACTATTGAACAGAAGCCGCCGATACCAGGACGAAGCCGCGGGTCTTGTTCTCGTTGTCGGAGTCCTGGGTGTTCATGGCATCGAAAAGCTCAGATGTCTTCACCCACACTGGAGGGTATTTATACCGTGCGACATCAAGGATGAGGAAGCGGTCTGATTTCCCATCATAGGCTGCTAGCGGCGAGATATGGCCGCCCTTCTCCTGTCCGATTGCCTTGCGGAGGTAGTTGACGATCACGAAATGGTTCGACTGGCCGAGATGGGAACTCGCCAGCTTGCGGAACTCGTCGACTGAGCTGCGGCGGCATGATGGACTTCTGCCTTGACCGGCTGCGTCGCAAGAATTCCACCGATCTGATCGAGGGTCATACCTTTCTTCGCCAAAACATCTCGGGCGAGAATGGCGTCCGTTCGTTCATCGAGGACATTGTCCTGCGTGAAAGTGCGATAGGGCTCGTACTCCGGAACCGAAGGCGCCGGTACATTGAGCGCGTTCAGCACCATGACGATGCTGGCGACACCGCAATAGGACTGTGTCTTCTGCGTCAGAAAGTTGCTTGCGAGAGGGAAATAGGCCTCCCGTGCATCGCTTTCGACGAAGTAGTTTTCGCCAATATCAGAACTAAAGCCGGCCAGATTGTCAGGAAGCTTCAGGGTTTCGGCGCTTGCGCTGGTGACGAACAGCCCAAATGCGACCACTGCCCCATGAACGAAGTGCTTAGACATGGCAACGTCTCCGCTGGGTGATCGTGCGGCGTGTATCACCATCCCCGTTCAGGGTCGAAGGTCGGGTTCGAGAGGAGGGGCCGTATCAGGCGCGCCCGGCCGACAACTTCGTTCAAAGTTCGGGATCTCCTCATGGCCGGCAAAACCCAAATCGCTCTGAACGACCGAGTTCGACCCTTTTGGCGGTCGTTCAGTTGCGAGCGTCGCATGACGCGATCTGACCCTAACCGGTCCTTCTTCAGCCTTATCCTGAATGTCGCACATGCTTGTAAATCCGACATTGCGCTGGCGCTGTTCAGAGCGCTCCAGTTAGTTCGAGCGTCTGATGGCCGGCCAAGAGCGTGATTAGAAATCCGACAAACGCAGGAGCGTCCTTTCCTGCAATGCCTTGACCGTTTCGAGGGCGGCTAAGAGATCTTGGGCACTTCTAAGAGATTTGCTCGCAGCGGTTGGCGGTGCTAAACTTCAAAGCTGCCGCACTGATGTGTCCGATTGCGCCGCCTCCTGCCGCTGTTGATGTGTGTCTTCGGAGTGACGCAAAAAAGGCGGAGACCGGGATGATGAGCTTGACGCGCCGCGATGTGTTGATCGCCGGGAGTGCAGGGTTTGCCGGAGTCGCGCTCTTCTCACCGCTGAGCGCGCGTGCGAACGATGAAGCGCTGGAACTCGTCAAACAGCTCACCGGGCGGACGGCCACGGAGTCGGACCGCCTTCACCTGATAATGCCGGCGGTCTTCCCGACCGGTTACACCGTGCCTATGAGCCTCGACATCGACAGCCCCATGACTGAGCCCGACCACGTGAGGCAAATCCGCGTGTTCGCGCCGCAGAACCCGATCATCGAAGTGGCCAGTTTCCATTTCGTCCCGCAACGCAGCCTGCCCCGCGTGTCGACCCGCATCCGCCTTGCCAAACCGCAGCATGTCATCGCTGTCGCCGAAATGAATGACGGCAATCTGCTGATGACCACGGCTTGGGTTGACGTCGCCACCAACGGCTGCGCCTGACATCCGAGAGGGAGCCGGACAGTGATCACCCCCACACCACGCGTGATCCTACCAAGCGCTGCGGCGAAGGGCGACGTCTTTCAGGTCAAGACCATCATCAGCCATGAGATGGAAACAGGGCTGCGCCACGATGATCAAGGCAATGTAATCCCGCGCAAGATCATCAACAGGTTTGTCTGCCGCTACAACCAATCCGTGGTGTTCAGCGTCGATCTCCACGAGGCGATTTCGGCTAACCCGTTCTTCGAATTTTCCTTGCGCGCGACGGAGAGCGGCCGGCTCGATTTCGTCTGGGAGGAGGACGGCGGTGCCGTCTACACGTTGTCGCACCGGCTCACGGTCGGTTGAGGTGGCGACGCAATCGAGCTGCGCGAATTATGGCGTGACAAGTTGAGTGGGAGCGTGACCGGAAAACTCCGAAACAGACGGGTATTCAGCATGCGCCCCCTCGCGAGATCTGCGATTGCCACGGGCCTCGTGCTTCTCGTTAGCCAATCCGGCGCGGCGGCGGGGGCCGATCAAGGCGCTCAACTCGCCGCGACCTGTGCGTCCTGCCATCGCCTCGATGGCGGCGGCACAGGCGTTCCCAGCATCATCCGGCTTGGTGAGGAGAGGCTCACCAACGCCCTGCTTGCCTATCGGGCGAGCGAGAGTCCAAATCACATCATGCACGCTATCGCGCTGTCGCTCAGCGACGAGGAGATCGCGAGCGTCGCGCGCTATGTCGCAGCGCAGGGAAAGTAGCGCGCCATGAAATTCTGGACGCGTCGCGAGTTCGGCCGCCTGACTGGAGCAGCGTTGCTAACGGCGCTCAACCAGCCGAAGGCGCGGAGCCAGGCCAAGGCGCGTGTCGTCGTGATCGGCGGCGGCATCGGCGGCGCAACGGTCGCCAGATATCTCGCCGTCAGCGCCACGGCTATCGAGGTGACCCTGGTCGAACCGCGACAGAGCTACACGACCTGCTTCTTCAGCAATCTCTATCTCGCCGGGCTGCGCCCGTTCAAATCGCTCAGTCATGGTTATGAAGCGCTGGCAAAACAATATGGCATCACCGTCATTCATGAGTCCGCTGAAGCGATTCACCCGGCGGCGAAAACCGTTGCGCTGAACAACGGTTCGAAGCTCAGCTACGACCGTCTCGTTGTTGCGCCAGGCATCGCATTCAGGGATCGGGCGCTTGGGGGCTATGACGAAGCTGCGATGGAGATCATGCCGCACGCCTGGAATGCAGGGCCGCAAACCGAGCTGTTGCGCCAGCAACTGGAAAGCATGGAGGAGGGCGGCCTATTCGTCATCGTCGTCCCGCCGAATCCGTTTCGCTGTCCGCCCGCCCCCTATGAGCGCGCTTCGCTCATCGCCTCCTATTTCCAGCGCAGCAAACCCAAGGCCAAAATTCTGATCCTCGATTCGAAAGACAGCTTCAACGCGCAGGACCTGTTCCAGGACGCTTGGAACCGCCACTATCCGGGAATGATCGAATGGCTACCGGCCCAGTTCACCGGCGGGGTCACGGCGATCGACGCGAAGACCCGGTCGGTGATCACCGCGGGAGCAACATTCAAGGCCGCGGTGGCCAATGTCATCCCGGCGCAAATGGCCGGGCGCTTGGCGCAGCAGGCAGGGCTCGCCAATCAGTCGGGCTGGTGTCCGGTCGATCCGGTCACCTTCGAATCGGCGCTGCAGCCCGGCGTCCATCTGGTCGGCGACGCGATCATCGGCGGCGATATGCCGAAATCCGCCTTCTGCGCCAACAGCCAGGCCAAAGCCTGCGCCTTTGCCATCGCGGCCGATCTCACCGGATCAGCGCGTTTCCCGGCGCATTTGTTCAACACCTGCTACACCTATCTCGCGCCCGACGATGCGTTCAGCAACGCCATCAGCTTCAAGCCCGTCGACGGGAAGCTCAAGAGCGTCATCAGCTTCGTCAGCAAGGTGGGCGAGAGCGCCGATATCCGCCGGCAGGCTGCGCGCGCCGCGGAAGGCTGGTACGACGCCTTCACGCACGACGTGTTTGGCTGAAACGAAACTCAACTCCGCTCGACGGCCGGGCCGGCCATTGCGGAAATGCCGGCACCATTCTGGGCGCGCTCCGCCTCGGCGCCGGATCGTTGCTCCGGGACCAGCGTTGCAACAGGATCGGGCAGCCGCTCCAGCCGCAGCGAATTCACCACCACGAGGATGCTCGAGCCGGCCATGACCGCCGCCGCAAGGATGGGCTGCAGAAGTCCGGATGTTGCGAACGTCAAGGCGACGAGGTTGTAGCCGAACGCCCACATAAGGTTGGTCAAGATGGTCCTGCGCACCGCGCGGGCCACGTCGACGATCCAGGGCAGCATCCACAATCCGTCCGCAGGCAGCACGAGCGCCGCGGTCTCGCGGGCGAGATCGGTGGCGGAGCCGACGGCAATACCGACATCTGCGGCGGCCAGAACCGGCCCGTCATTCAGTCCATCGCCGACCATCGCCACCGAATCGTGGTCATGGCGGAGCCGATCCAGGGCCAGCCGTTTGGCCTCCGGCGAAAGGCCCGCTTGGACGTCCTTGATCCCGACCAGGGCCGCGATCCGCTCCGCCGCTTGCGCCAAGTCGCCGGTCAACAGCGTGGCGTCGAGCCCGCGCTCACGCAGGGCCGCGATCGTGGCCTGCGCCTCGGGAAGCGGCGAATCATCGAGCGACAGCACGGCGTGAACCCGCTCGCCCCAACCGACATAGACCACCGAATGACCGCTCGCCTCCAGCGACTGCGCACGCTCGGCCAGCGACGGGGGAAGCGGCCAGCCGAGATCATTCATCAATCTGCCGTTCCCTGCCGCCACGGGCCGGCCTTCGGCGCTGCCGCGGATGCCACGGCCGGGAACCATCCGGATCTCGCGGGTGACGAGCGGCGTGATCCCCCGCTGAGCGGTGGCTGCCGCAATGGCCCGCGCCAGACCATGCTCGGAATGGCGCTCCAGACCGGCGGCGCGCGCCAGTACTTCGTCGATGCCGACCTCCTCGCGGTCGACGCCGACGAGACGCGCTTTGCCCGCCGTCAGAGTGCCGGTCTTGTCGAAGGCGAGCAACCGTACACGCGCGAGGGTCTCGAGCACGCCGGGGTCGCGGACGAGGCAGCCGTGCCGCGCCAGCCGGCCGATGCCGAGCGATGTCGCCATCGGAGCAGCGAGGCCGACTGCACAAGGACAGGCAACCACCAGCACCGAGAGGCCAATCAGCAACGCCCGATCAAACGGCAGTGACTGGGCCCAGTAAACGGTCGTCAGCCCGCCGAGGGCGAGGACGAGCGGCACGGACACGCCAACGACGCGATCGGCAAGGCGCTGGGTTGGACTGCGACGGCCCAGCGCTTCGCGGACCGACCGGCAAATCCGTGCCCAGCGGGTTGCGGTTCCGTCACCGCTGCTTTGGATCAGGAGCGGGCCGTCGATATTGATACTGCCGGCAATCACCTTGGAGCCGGCGCGCTTTGTCACTTGCCGGCTTTCTCCGGTAATTACGGCTTCATCGGTGTTCGATTCTCCCTCGACAACCACGCCGTCGACCGGAATGCGCTCGCCTGGCCGGACCCGCACCAGCATGCCGGCCGTCACCTCCCGCACCGGACGGCGGATCTCTGCCGCGCCATCGACCGCGGTCGCGCTCTCGCTTTCTGCGGCCAGAAGAGGTTCGAGGTCGCGCGCCGCCCTGGCGCGGCCAACAGCCTCGAGATAGCGGCCAACTGTGAATAGCATCAGCACCATCACGGCGGTGTCGAAATAAACATGCGTGCTGCCCTCGAACACGGCAAATGCCGAATAGAGGTAAGCGGCAGCGACGCCAAGCACGATGAGTGCCGACGACGTCACTCGTCCCTGAATGCCATTGAGCCACATGTCGCGCAGATAGGGTCCGCCGAGGATCACCACCGCCGGCGTGGCGAAGATCCAAAGCAAAAAGTGAATCCACGGCAGCACGCCCGCATCGACGCCGGTGAACGCGTCCGAATAGAGGAGGAGGCTGAACATCATGATATTCATGGAGAGAAAGCCTCCGACGCCGAGCTGGATCAGAAGCCAGGCGGCTTCCCACTCTTCGTGTCTGCCGCTCTTCACCTGAAAAGCGATACAACAGCCGTAGCAGCAGAACGCGCAAGCCTCACCGTTGAGCCTGCGCTCCATCGGGCGCTGACCGACGGGCAGCGAACAATGGCTACAGAGGATATCGCCATGCGCAGTCATGCGGGATGCCCGCCCGGCCAGGCAAGGCCGATATGCGCGTCGGAAGGCAGGAGACCACGGCCGAGCGTGATGAGACCGAGCAAAAGAATAAAGCCACCAGCCAGCCGCACGCCGCGCCGCCGCCAGGCTGGCCCGAGTATCCGGCCAACGCCGCCCATCATCAACATCGCGGGGAAGGTTCCCAGTCCAAACGATGCCATGACGAGAAACCCGGGAAGCGCTCCGGCGGTGCTCGCCGCCTGGGCGGCGAAGGCATAGACCAGGGGACATGGCAGCAAGCCGTTGAAAACGCCAAAGGCGAGCGGTGCGGCGCTGCTCCGGGCCGTCAACAGACCGCGCAGGGACAATGCAAATGTGCTGGCGCCAAATCCGATCGCAAGGCGATGAAAGACCTGCAGCAAGCCGAAGAACTGCAACGCCATGGCAATCATGAGCAGGCCAGCGACGATCGCGAGAATTCGTTGGGCGATGTCGAGGGAGCCGTTCAAGAGCGGCGCCGCCGTTAGCCCTTGCGTGGTGCAGATGACCTGACCGATCGCGCCCGCGAGCCCGCCCAGAAAGCAATAGGTTGTCAATCGGCCGGTGTTATAGAGCAGGTGGCGAAGGACGGTTGCGCCTCCCCCTCGCTGATCGCGGCCCAGCGCGCAGGCAAAGCCGCCGCACATGCCGATGCAATGAAAGCTGCCTGCAAATCCAGCGGCGAAGATCACGAGGTAGTAGATCATTGGCGTTTGCACAGTGGCGCGGACGCGACGCTATTGCCGCACAAGATACAAAAGAAAGAGGATAAAGCCGACGGTGCAGCCGCCATAGATGAGGAAGCCAAGCATCTGCGGCAAGCCGGCGTCAGCAAGCTTGAAGACGGTGTCCTGTAGCATCCGCTGCTCCTATGTCAGCCGAAATAAAGACGAAGCACGTTTATCGTCAGCTCGAAACACAGGAAAAGGAGGTTCAATGCGGCGACCCCAAGGAGAATTTTGGCTATCATCGTCTCCATCACTCCTGTCTTACCAGCCCTTGCGACCGTCTACTTAGAACAGACGGCCGGGCCCGAGCCCGCCCCAATAAACATACATGTAGTACAGCCCCCAGGCGAACAGCAGCACGTAGACGACGAGAAGCCATAGCGGAATGAATCCCACACGCGCCTGTATCAGGCCGCCGGCATAGTCCTCCAGTTCAGGGTGCGAGCTTTGACGCACATCCAGTTCCGGATGCGTCGGGCTCTCCGGATCGCTGCTCTGCAGATCGCTCATTCTCCATTTCCCTTTCAAAAAAACCATTGGCGGCTTTGTCGGTGCCGCTCAACGCGCCGGACAGGACGCCCCAGATGAACAAGAACAGGGCCGCCAGGCTCATCAGCATGGCGCCCGCATAGGGTCCGGTGACTTCAAAACCGAGCATGCGCTAACCTCCGGCGGGCGCCTGTTCCTCGCCAGGCGGAGCTGGCGGGCCGGACGCCGGCACCGACGGATCGGGCACATAGGCTCGCTCCGGCTTGTCAGCGACCAGTTCCAGATCGTTCAGCGCCGCGCGGGCCTCCTTCTTGATCGACAGCGGCTGCAGCGAGAGCGGGTCTTTATAGGCGGAAAGCGCCACCACGAAATAGGAAAGCGCCCACCGGTCCTCGTCCGGAAAGGCATCCCGATAGGACGGCATCGGCGTGCCGCTGAGGCCGGTAGTTATCGTCCGGAAGATGTCTTCGACGGCCGGGCCAGACTTGAACTGGCCGCTGGTGAGGTCGGCCGGCACGGTGGCGAACCCGATATCATCCTTGAGGCCGGCCGCCTTCTCGCCGTCGCCCTTGCCACCTTGGCCGTGGCACTCCCAGCACTTCGCTACCTGCCAAACCTCCTTGCCACGGTCCAGCATCGTCTGGAACGGGGTCGGCGGGCGCCCGATATACAACGGTGGGCCAGGCGGTTCCTCGACGAAGAAAGCGTAAGGACTGGCGGGATTGGAACGGTCAACCGCTAGCTCATACTTGATGTACTGGATCACCGCCAGCCGATCGTTGAGCGGCAATTCGTACCAAGGGGGCATTGCCGTGCCGCGGATGCCGCGGGTAATGGTGCGCAGCATGTCGCCGTCCGTGGGCAGGGGCTCCTTTGTCAATCTGAACTTGAAGACTGCGGACGTGAAGTTCCTGGGCCGCTGGTTAAACATAAAGGTGGCGGCCGGCCCGTTCCCGTCGCCTTTGGCACCGTGGCAACCGATGCAGCGGCGCTCATAGACTTCCTTGCCATAAGCAATCCATTCCTCGGAGCGCGGCATCGTCGCATCCATGACCTCCAGGCTTTGCGGCTCGAAAAGATCGCGCCATTTACCCCGGTTCGTGCCGAGCTTCTGGACGTAGGAAACAAGTGCCGCCAGCGATTCCGTCTCCGCCGCGATGCTGACGGTTTCGCCTGTGTATTCGTCGTTCGGCGTCAGGATGATCGGCTTTCTTTCGCGCGCCTTCAGCGGCACGAACAGCAACCCGTACGCATTGGGCGTCAGCTGGATCGCTTGCTTGCTGTCGAAGTCGAACAGGCCTTTGGTGGCCTCTGTCCTTTCCAGGGTCCGATTGCCAGCGCCGTCGTCAACGATACGGACGGCTGCATCGGGCTCGTGGAAGAGCCCGCGATACGGCGCCATTATCGAGTCCGGCACCAGCATCCGCGGATTGTAGAAGTGCGCCAGGTGCCATTCGTCGCTGTATTTCAGGCCGACGCGAGTCAGGTCCGGTCCGATCCGGCGTGTGCCTAACAGGTGCGGCACGTCATAGGCGTATTCGCCCGCCTCGCTGACCGGTCCCCAGCGGCGGATCTCGCCGGTCACCGGCCGCACGAATTGCGAATGGCAGTACCAGCAGCCTTCGCGCAGGTAAATGTTGCGGCCGCGACGCTGCTGCTCGGTGTAGTCCGTCGCCTCTGAAACCGTCCATTTCAGCTGGCCGAAATCCGTGCGCACCACCGAGGTCACGCGCGTAGTTCGCGAGGACGGCTCCACGAAGGGCAGCACGCCCTGCGTGATCACCGCAAGGGTGATACAGAAGACGCCGGCGAACAGCGCGAAGAAGCGAACGTTCACTGCGCGGGCCCTCCCGCCGGGGCCGGGATAGGCGCCTCCACCGGCCCGCGGGCGCGTCGCGCCTCAGTCGCCGGGCTGGTCAGTGCGGTCAGCATCAGATTCACCACCAGCAGCGACATACCGATATCCATGCTGATGCCTGCCAGGGTCCGCGCCAGCCAGTAGGGCTTCATCCAGACGAGCGAGTCGAGCCATTCGACCCCATTCATCCATTGATAACCCTGCTGCAGCCCGCCCGCTGTGAGGACCAGGCCCATGGTCGTGATGCCGACGGTGATCAGCCAGAACGACCAGTTGCCGAGCTTGAAGGACCAGAGTTCGCGCCCGAACAGCCGCGGCCAAGTATAGAGGAGGCCCCCCATCGCCCAGACGACGAAGGTGCCGAACACAGTGAGATGCGAATGCGAGATGACGAAATCGGTGAAATGGGTCGGCTGCTGCAGCTGCCGCAGCGCCTCGGTCGAGCCCTGGAAGCAGCCGACGAGATACATGAGCGAGCCCATGATCAGGAACTTCGCCGGCAAGTTCCTGCCGAACTCATGCCACCTGCCCATCATGGTGCCGAAGAAGTTCACCAGCACCGTCCACACCGGAATGATCAGCAGCATCGACGTGACGACGGCCAAGGTCTCGGCCCAGTCCGCGATCGGGCTGTAGAGGTAATGGTGAATGCCGACGAACGGGTAGAACAGTGCCAGGGACCAGAAGCCTACCAGCGAGAGCTTATGGGCATAGAGCGGATTTCGCGCGCTGACCGGTAGGAAATAGTAGATGATCACGTAGCCCGCGGGCGTTATCCACAGCCCGACGATGTAGTGGAGATAGAGGCCATGGAAGGCGGCGCTGTTGATGCCCGAGATCGTGTATGGCAGGATGAAGCTTCCAAGCACGAAGTTCATCGTCGTCCACACGAAAGTGGCGATCAGGTACCATAGCGCGACATAGATCGCCGGCTCGAGCCTTCGACTGATCGTGATCAGGAACTGCGCGGTAGCAACAGCCACCACGATGAAGAATGCGACCTTCGCGTAGAGCGGAAGCTCTCCGGCTTCCAAACCGTCACTGTCGCCGAGCAGCAAGCCGACCAAACCGGCAAGCGTTGCGACGTTCCAGACCCATGCGAGAAGAACCGACCACTCCGACCATATCACCCGCACCCCCGACAGACGCGGCACGAGATAGTAGCAAAGGCCGATGAAAAGCGTCGAGAAGGCGCCGAAGATGACACCGTTGACGTGGACTGGGCGCAGCCGGCCGAAGGTGAGCTCGAGGTTCCCCGATCCGAGATAGTCGGGGTAGTTGAAGGTGCCCGAGATCATGACGCCGACGGATGGCGTCACCATCAGCCAGAACATGCCGAAATAAAGCCAGGTCCGCACGACCCGGTTGTCGACCAGCGCATCCAGGTCCACATTCGCGAACTTGCCGCGCAGCACCATCGCAGTCTCTGCCAACGCATAGCCCTTCCCGCGCGGTTCCCGGGCCGCACGACTGCTTTAAGCCCACCGTTCCCCATCGAGGTATCACTCCGATGGCGGACTCGCTTCGCGCTCCCTGAAGCCGGTGCCCCCGGCTATCGACGAGACTAGTATTTGCCTGGCACCAACACCGAGCCGCTGTTCGACCAGGTGATGTACGCCTCGAGCGCCTTCATCGCCTCCGATTCGGGATCGATCTTCTCGCCCTGGCTCGGTTTCTCGATGCACCAGTTGATCATGTCGCGCAGTGTCGCGAACTTGGCCATCGACGCCTGGAACTTCGGGAACGCCTGCGGGTGGGTATCGGAGGCCATCGGATGGCACATGGCGCAGGCCCACCCGGTGTTCGACAGCTTGACGCCCAATTGCTCCTTCATCGCCGCATCACCATGGAACAGGAGGTCTCCTTTCCTGACCTCCTCCATGAACGCTTCTTGATAGAGTTTCAGCTGCTTTGGCGTCACCGGATCCTTGTTGGCACTGGCCGGCCCGACGACGGCAGCTGCGACGACTGCTCCGGCGACGGTGGAACGCCTCAGAATGCACAGGAATGTCGATGTGTTTATCATAGCCACCACCCTTATGGATTTGCCCATGGGTACTGTTTGTCGGCGATGCGTGACCGTATGACCTCCGCAATGCTCTTGTCGTGGTCCTCCGGCGACTGGACGAACACCTCCTTGCGGCCCCACATGATGTACTCGACATCGACCTTATCGTCGGCGTTGACGTTCACGGTTTCCCAACCGACCCCGTCGAAGGGATCGCCCGGATCAACACGGATCATCGGCTTGGTAAGCTTGGGCAGGCCTTCCGGCGCATACGGCCACGGCCAGGAGGTCGCCAGCATGCCGATCGAGCGCATGCTGCCGATCTCGTTGTAGAGCACCTGGTGCACATGACCGTGGATGTTGGTGACTTTGGTATAAGGCTTCAGCACGTCATTCACTTCGCGCCAGTCGCGCACCCAGAAGTTCCAGGGCGGGTAGTACTCGTACAGCGGATTATGGCTGAAGATGACGATCGGTTTGGACTTATCCCAGTCGGCGAGTGTCTTCTGCATCCAGTCGAGCTGGTCGCGGCCGACGCCGGCCCACGCGCCGGCAACCGTGCCGTCGAGGGTAGCCATATGGCCCATGCGCTCCTCTGGCGTCATCTTCTTCGCTGTCCAGTAGTCCGGTCCCCGGCTGACCGTATCGAGCCCAATGAAGCGCACGCCCTTGTGATCGAAGGTCCAGTTGGGTTGGCCGAACAACTCGCCCCACTTCTTGCCCATATCCAGATACCAGTCATGCTCGCCCGGGATGTAGTATTTCTTGATCGTCAGATCCTTGAGGAGCTCAACGCCAAGCTCAAGTTCCTCGATCTTTCCGAGCTGGGCCAGGTCGCCGCCGAAGATCAGAAAGTCGGCCGGCGGATCCATGGCCTGGACCTCTTGCACGGCGCGCACCACCTTGTCGACGAAGCGCGTGTTGAGGGATCTCTCGTAGAGATGGGTGTCCGAAATCCAGGCAAACTTGAAGGGCGCTTCGGCGGCGTGAGCGACGTCGATGGTGTTGAGCAGCGGCCACCACGCGAAGGTCTGGCCGACGGAAGCAGCGCCGAACAGCAGCGATCTGTGAATGAAGGTGCGGCGGGTGATTTGGAGCGAGTCGTCGGGGCGTACGCCAGGCTGCTGCAGCACCGCATGCATTTCGCGCCGAATGCGGTCAAGCTCGTCAGACATCAGGGTTCCTCCTCAGTGCAGACCGTTTCTTAAAGCGTCGGTCTTCTCGCAGGAACGCGACCCTGTTGAATCAGTGGGTCGCCCATTTTGTTATTTTTTCAGTTCAATCGTCAGACTGGTGGCCTTATTCTCCTCTACCTTTACAGGCTGCTCGATGGGCCCGGTGAAGGGATGGATCGCCACGAGCTTGTATTCCCCCGGCGGAACATCGGTTATGCTGAATTTGCCATCGGCGCCGGTGACCGCGTAGTAGGGATTGTCCACCACATAGACCCAGCCCTCCATCCAGCCATGCGCGTCGCAATCGATGCGGACAGTGCCGGCACGCTTCAGTTCGACCGGTATACGCTGGCCCTTATTGGGCAACGCCACGTTGAAGGCGGTGCGCTTGCCATAATAGCCGTGGGTGTTGTGGAGCACTGGGTCGCTGTTGACCACCTCCAACGATCCGGCCGGTATCATCTGCACCGCGGGCTCAAAGCGACATTTGAGGTTGTTAAGCTCAGGCAGCTTTCCGGGCTGCGGCCAGGCCTTTCCCTGTGCCACGTCGACCAGCTGCACCGCCGCGTTCAGCACGGCCTGATCGCTGCCGACTTCGATCAGCGGCTCCTCGCGGGGGTCGCCGCACACCTCGATATTCTTGGTGGGGATGATCTTTGTTGTCGGCACATCGCCGCGGTAGACGATCGTACCCTCGATCGTTCCGCCTCCCGTGACCGGACCCACTTCGTAGGCTTGCGCAGGCGCGGACATTGTCGCAACGAAAGCGATCGCCGCTAGTCCGCTCATCAATTCGCGAATCGTCATAAAAGCCACCTCCTTCAAGAGAGATGAGGGGCAACTTTTAAAAATAGAGCCTAACCAGTGCCATGTCTAGTCATCCAGCAACAAAATATGATAAAGTGGCGTGATTTAGGCGAGTTTGTTAATCACAAACACACGCGGGGGTTTTGGCGCGTCATTCTCGAAGTGCCGGAGGTACTTGATGAAGCGACGGCATGGACTCCTCCGCCCCTGGGCCCACGGTCCGCATACCCTCTTCTGCATCATATTCGCAGCGGCCCTGTCGATCTGCCACCCGCTCGTGCGAGCTGACACGGCGCCTGTGACGGTCGGTGGCCCCTTCACGCTCACGGCGCCGGACGGAACGATGGTCACCGATGAGACTTATCGCGGCAAATGGCTGCTAGTTTTCTTCGGCTATACGTCTTGTCCCGACATCTGTCCGACGACTCTATCCGAAATCGCCGCTGCGATTGAGGAACTCGGCCCCGACGCCGCAAAACTGCAACCGCTCTTCATCACCGTCGATCCCGAACGCGACACGCCTGAGGTGATGGGAAGCTTTACCGCGGCGTTCGATCCGCGCATCGTCGGGCTGACCGGCAGCCCACAACAAATCGCTTCGGTTTCGGAGGCATATGGCGCCTACGGGGTGGCGCGCCAGGGCGAAGCGGGCGGTGGCGACTACCTAATGGATCACGGCACCCACATCTACATCATGAACCCACAGGGGCAATTCGTGGAGGGGCTAGACTCTGACACACCAAGCAGCGGCATTGCCGCTAGGTTGCGTGAACTGGTGCGATGACACGATCCCTGGGATGACGGAGATCACGATTATGCAGTTGATCGATCCATAGAAAGTTGTCTTCCGGAAGGAGAGCGGCCATGCAAAGACATACAAAGGAAGCTTCGGAGCTTAAGGCATTGATCCTCGCGGATCTTCATAAGGAGCCGGGATGCGGGGACGTCACCGATTTTGTGATTCAGCGGCTCGAAACCAAGGAGAACGGGGCAAACTGGACTGTCAAATATCTGGATCCTAATCAAGATAAGGTCTGCGAGACGATTCTGATAAACATAGCGCGAATGTTGCAGCTCAACTTCGACCTTCCTGAACGCGGGTCGTGAGGAACGATGCGAGCGGGATCGGCGCGCATCGCGCTTCGACATAATTCGTATGCAAGCAGGGGAATCGGGCGATGGCGGAACCCACAGCGTTGCACACCGGCAAACCTGGCGGCGTAAAGAACGTCATTGCGCCGCGGCGATTTGGACCTCCGATGACCGGAGGTGCGGGCGATATGGCCGATGGGCAAGGCAGTATCTTGGAGCCAGGCATTAGGAGTTATGACTGTTTCTTTGCGGATGCGATCGCGCGTCTGCAGGGGGAACGGCGCTGCCGTGTGTTCGCGGACTTTGAGCGCATCGCCGGACGCTTTCCCAATGCTGTGTGGCATTCCCCGCGTGGACCGAAGGACGTCGTGATCTGGTGCTCCAACGACTATCTCGGGATGGGACAACACCCAAATGTGGTCGTCGCCATGGTGGAGACTGCTACCCGCCTGGGAACGGGGGCCGGCGGGACGCGCAATATCTCCGGCACCAGCCATCCGCTCGTAGAGCTCGAGGGCGAGCTTGCCGATCTCCACGGCAAGGAGGCGGCACTGGTCTTCACGTCCGGCTATGTGTCGAACCAGACTGGCATCTCGACCATCGCCAAGCTGATCCCCGGTTGTCTGATCCTGTCCGATGCGCTCAACCACAATTCGATGATCGAGGGCATCCGCCAGTCCGGTAAGGAGAAGAGCATCTTCCGCCACAACGACGTCGATCATCTCGAGGAATTGTTGAAGGCGGCGGGTCCGGATCGGCCAAAACTCATCGTCTTCGAAAGTCTCTATTCGATGGGCGGCGACGTCGCGCCAATCAATCGCATTTGCGATATCGCCGATCGTTACGGCGCAATGACCTATCTCGACGAGGTCCATGCTGTGGGCATTTACGGCCCTCGCGGCGCCGGCATCGCTGCGCGCGACGGCGCCATGAACCGGATCGATGTAATCGAAGGCACGCTCGCCAAGGCCTTCGGCTGCCTCGGCGGCTATATCACAGGAAGTGCTGTGCTGATCGATGCGGTTCGTTCCTATGCTCCGGGCTTCATCTTCACCACCGCGTTGCCGCCGGCGATCTGCGCCGCGGCCACAGCGGCGATCAGGCATCTGAAAACCTCGCAGTGGGAGCGCAAGCGCCAACAGGACCGCATCCGGCGGGTCAAGGCGGCGCTGGGGGCCGCTGCGCTGCCGGTCATCCTGGGCGACACCCATATCGTTCCGGTGGCAGTCGGCGATCCGGCGCATTGCAAAGCGGCGAGCGACCTGCTGCTGAGCGAGCACGACATCTATATCCAGCCGATCAATTATCCGACCGTGGCGAAGGGAACTGAGCGGCTGCGCATCACGCCGACACCCTGTCATGAGGACATCATGATTGATCGGCTCGCGGCAGCTCTGTCCGATGTCTGGAATCGGCTCGGGCTGCCACGCGACAATCTCGCCTGAGCGGCCGAACGAGGCTTCGGCTTGCCCGGACGTTCCCCGAAGATTGGGTCTTAAGGTTCAAGGAAATGGCTGCCAAGGAAATCATGTTCTCGTTCGAGGCTCGCGACAGAATGCTGCGCGGCATCGACACCCTGGCGAATGCGGTGAGCGTCACGCTTGGCCCGCTAGGGCGCAACGTCGCGATCGGCAGGGAGCACGGCGCGCCGCGGGTCACGAAGGACGGCGTGACCGTCGCCAGGGAAATCGAACTCGACAACAAGTTCGAGAATATGGGCGCCCAGATGGTGCGCGAGATCGCAACAAGAACCTCCTATCAGGCCGGCGACGGCACGACCACCGCCGTCGTGCTCGCGCATGCGATCGTCCGGGAGGGCGCCAAGGCGGTGGCCGCTGGCATGAATCCCATGGACCTGAAGCGCGGCATCGATCTAGCGGTCGAAGCCGTCGTCGCGGAACTCAAGAACAACGCTACGAAGGTCACCTCGAACGTCGAGATTGCGCAAGTCGGCACCATCTCGGCCAACGGCGACAGGGAGATTGGCCGCTGCCTAGCCGACGCCATGAAGAGGGTCGGCAATGACGGCCTGATCACTGTCGAGGACGGGACGTCGCTCGAAACCGAACTCGAATTCGTCGAGGGTATGCAGTTCGACCGCGGCTATATCTCGCCCCATTTCATCACCAATCGCGCAAAGATGCAGGTCGAGATGCAGGATGCCTATGTCCTCATCAGCGAGAAGAAACTGTCCAGCCTGAACGAAATACTGCCGCTGCTGGAGAAGGTAGTGCAGGCCGGCAAGCCGCTGCTCATCATCGCCGAGGATGTCGAGGGTGAGGTGATTGCGGCGCTGGTGGTCAACAAGTTGCGCGGCGCTCTCAAGGTTGCAGCCGTGAAGGCGCCGGCCTACGGAAACCGCCGCAAGGCGATGCTGCAGGATCTCGCGCTGATGACCGGCGGAACGGTGATCTCGGAGGATTTGGGCATCAAGCTGGAGCATGCTTCCCTCGATATGCTCGGGTGCACCAAGAAGGTGATGATCGACAAGGCAAACACCACGATCGTCGGCGGCGCCGGCAAGCGTGCAAGCATCGAGGCCCGCATCGCTGAGATCAAGCTCGAGCTTGCGGAAACCACCTCCGATTACGACCGCGAGGAGCTCCAGGAGCGGCTGGCCAGGCTCGCCGGTGGCGTCGCCGTGATCCGGGTCGGCGGTGCCACCGAAGTCGAGGTCAGGGAGAAGAAGGATCGCATCGATGACGCGATGAACGCGACAAGAGCCGCGGTCGCAGAGGGCATTCTCCCGGGCGGCGGGGTCGCCTTGCTGCGCGCCGGCAGGGCGCTCAAGAAGATCAAGGGCGGCAACGAGGACCAGCAGGTCGGCATCGCGATCGTCAGGAAGGCGATCACCTGGCCGGCTCGGCAGATCGCGATCAATGCCGGCCTGGAAGGCTCGGTCGTCATCGCCGGGATCCTCGAAAACGACGACAACGCCTATGGCTATGATGCCCAATCGGGCGTGTACGGGGATCTGGTGTCAAAGGGCATCATCGACCCGGCCAAGGTGGTGCGAACGGCGCTCCAGGGCGCGGCCTCGGTTGCGGGCCTTCTCCTTACAACGGAAGTCATGGTGGCCGAAGTGCCTGGCCCGCCGCCGCCGGAGCTTCCCGGTCACGAGCATCATCATCACGACATGGATATGGATTTCTGAGCGCATTGCGGGCGGCGGAAGCACCGAAGTGTCCGGACTGGATCGCCGCTGGCGACTGCTAGAGAAAGCCCACTCGTCCGAACCGCGGCCAACAACAGCAGTATTCGGGATCAACTCCTGGAGGCGCTCCGGGCTGCGCCGTGGTCATCGGTCGGCGATTCCGACGTGACAGTGACAGTCGGGGCGGTTCATTTTGGGGTACCTGTCGGTCCAAAGAGGACCGGGCTGCATCGCGCGTTCTGGCCGAGAATATCCCGGGCCTGCGCGAAGTTCAGGATCATCGGGTCTCGATCGATAAAATCCCCCACAGCGTCTGACGCCACCCTGCGAGCGCGTCGCTTGGTATTCTATCCGTCCGTGTAGGGTAGAAATCTAGCTGCACACCGCCGGTCCATGGCCGTAGCGGCGCATTGAATTCGGCTCGAGTCGTGAAGAGTGCGGCTTCAGAATTCCAAGGGATACGATCATGAAAGCGTTCGCCGCCGAGCTTTTCGGCACCTTCTGTCTTGTCTTTATCGGCTGCGCGTCAGTGGTGACAGGCGGCTTTGGCGGGCTGCTGCCGGCGCGGTCGCTGGGCATCGGCCTCAGCTTCGGCGTCGCTGTAACCGCCCTAGCTTATGCGGTTGGGCCGTCTCGGGCGCGCACCTCAATCCGGCCGTCACGCCGTGGACGCCTCCCACAAGGGCCGCTTTGTATCCTCTTTCCCATATCGCCGCAGTCCTCAACGAAGATCTGCAGATGGCGCGAACTTCTCATTGCGGGCCAGACAAGAGTTACCGCTCTCGCCTCACCTGCGGCGTTTGGCTGGACCGGCCCTCACATCCCGATCCCCAGGCCGCGTTTTCTGCCGAAACTCCAGTCGATGCCGCCGCTGTTTTGCACGACGCCGGTGATGTGCTGGCCGATGCGCCCTTCCAGCATTGGCTGCCAGGGAACGAGCCGAAAGCCGAGCCCATCGTCCAGCATGGCAAAGCGCCCGCTGGCAAGACGGACCGAGCCAAGGAGCGTGCCGCCGACATGGTTGCCGGGCTGGACGGGCACGAAGGTGAGGCCGCGCGCGAAGGTGATCGTCCCGCTCGTCGCGTCGCGTTCGGCATGGCCCATCGCGACGAGTTGGGCAGCCCGTCTGTCGAGAGCGTTGTCAACGTCGAGACCAAAGCCTGACCGGACCAGCGAGACGGGGTTCCTAGCCACAAGCTCCCGATCGAGCCAGGTGGCGCCGTCACTGCCGATCTGCGCGTCCAGATCGAGCGTCCAGAGCACGCGGACAGAGAAGTCCTTGCCGCGTTTGTAGCCATCGTAAGCGATGCCGCGCTCGGACAGGTCATTTGGAACGCGCCAGTGGTCTTCGTCGATGCGCTCGACATGGCCGGTCCGGCGCAGCGCTTCGAGACGGCGGACATGGAAACGGACAAAGGCGTCCGGGTCCTTGCCCTGCTCCAAAAATGTCTCGCGGATCGCCTCCAGGTGTCTGCTTGGACGATAGACGCCATCCTCGCCCGCTACGCTGCTGATGTTGCGGTCGGCCGCACGCGGCTCCTGCTTCGGCAGGATCGGTTCGAGTGCCACGATATGGCCGCGCTGAATGTCTTCCAGCTTTGCCGCATCCGCGGTCTCGACATAATGGGTGCGTCCGTCGACGCCATCGATGACGAGCGACAGCTTATCGCTCATCTCGTCGCCGGCAAGACCCTTGGCGAGCACACCGCCGACGACCGGCTCGGTGATGGTCTGCCGGTGCATGACATATTGCGCTGGACCCCGCTCGTGGGCGAGGCCGTGCTCCTCCAGCGCCCGGTGCATGGTCTTGATGATGTCGTTGCGCTCGCCAAGCGCCCGCAACGTGCTTTCGGCTGCGTCGGAGATCACCCACCGGCCCGGCGTGGGGAGCGCTTGCCTGCGCTACGGCGGCGGCTTTCCATGCGAGCCGCTTCAAAAATGATGCTGCGAAACGGCGCCGGCTTTATCCGACGAGCGCCTCACGCATCCGAGCGAACATGCCGGGCTGTCTCCCGGCAACCGCCGCACGGATGTGACGGGCGGCCGTTGCGGCGCTCACCGTCGCGCCGAAATGACAATAGCAGATGATCTCATGCAATTGCCTGTCGGTCAGCTCGAAGAACCGCTTCGCTTCGCCGTAGTTGTCGTTTTCCAACCCGGCGGCGCGGAGGACAGGATCCTCGAAAGCGACTGCGATCGGCGAGCCGTCGCCGCGCATGGCCGCGCGTGCTCTAACCGGCTGATACTCGGTCTGGTGCAGCGTCGAGAGGCGCCGGTCAGGGTTCCGTTCAAGGAGCTCCGCCCAGCGTTTAAGACGTTCGCTGCGCGACATGGTTTGGCGCAGGTAGTCCTGATCGATCTCGGCGACGATCTGCAGTTGCTCAAGCGTCTGGTGCTTCATTTTAGCCTCCTATTCGGACGATAGTTGGCCCACCCATATCCTTCTTATACCTGCGGCCAGAGTGACTCCGACCGATCGTGAAGTCCAATCACGATGAGGCTGGGAGGGCTTCCCCCACGAAAATGCGGAGGCTTCGCAAAGATCCGGCCATTAATTTGCGAACGCGGTCAAATGCGCGGCTGTTCGACGATGTCGGTCTGGAGTCCGTGCCGATCGAGGTGATCGATGGGCAGAGTCTGTACTGGACTGCCCCAGCCCCATTGCTGGCCGGGGCAGCGGGATCAAGCGAGTGGCAGATGAGCTTCGAAACCGCCGAAGGCCGGGCCGATGCGAGTTCTCCGCCCGGTCGTTGGGGCCCTTGTGGCTCCAGTGTACGACTTCCGGCATGACCTGGCGCCTGGCTACTCCGCAGGATCGCAGTTTGTCGGGACTGTCAGGAATTCTGTGCGCGAGGTCATGATGATGGAAAGGAGAGAATCATCACATGGCTATCGAGAAGGAACTTCTGGACCAGCTGCTTGCGGGCCGCGATCCGAATGAGGTGTTTGCCAAGGAGGGGTTGCTGGACGACCTGAAGAAGGCGCTGTCGGAGCGGATATTGAAGGCCGAGCTTGACGAGCACCTCAAGGACGAACGCGCCGAGGGCGGCGCCAATCGACGCAACGGCCATTCGACGAAGACGGTGCTGACCGGCACATCGAAGATGACGCTGTCGATTCCGCGCGACCGGGCGGGAACCTTCGACCCGAAGCTGATCGCCAGGTATCAGCGCCGCTTTCCCGATTTCGACGCCAAGATCGTGTCAATGTATGCACGCGGCATGAGCGTGCGCGAGATCCGCGGCCATCTGGACTATGCGATGGCCCCACAGCCGACGTTTGTTCCCAAGGCGGAACCGGAAAATCACGTCTGCATAACGCTCGATTTCAACCATTCGATATTGGGCTTCGTCGCAAATCTCTGCCGTGTCCATGTTGTGATGCATCTTATGGCCGGAATCCGAGGATGGGCGGTCAATCTCCCCCCAAGTCAGCTTGGCCCATTCAGCTAGTTTTGGAAGAATAAGGCCGTCCCAATCGCCATCGGACCAATCCCGAGGGACACCCCATGACCACGAATGTTTCCGATCCGGTTTCTCGCATGTCAAAGTCATTTTCGTAGAGAACACGGACCCAGCCTGTGCGAACCTGCTTTTCGTCGGCGATACCCACGCCTAATCGAACGCCACCAATCGGGATTCTCTCCCGAAGGCGCACAGATTTTTCCTGCTCTTTGAGTTTCGCCTCTACGTCCCGAGCAATGCGCGCTTCACGCTTCGACGACAAAATCAAGAAAAATATTCCGGAAATTATTCGGAGCGGTGCCGCCAGCGACTTTCCGCCGCCTTCTTCGCGATCTCGGCCCGCCGCTCTGGCGTCATGTTCTCGGCGCGCTTCTTTCCGCCCTTCGCACCGAGTGCCTTCGCGGCAGGGTCTTTGCCGTCGTCAATCAGGTCGTCGGCTTCCTCGCCAGTCGCAATGCGCATGACGCGGACGGGATTGCCGATCACGTCGGCGGGGCGCTTCTGGCCTTTAGGCATTCCTAGTTCTCCGCATGGCTAAAAACGACAGTTCCATCGTCCTTGCGAACTTCAACGGATACGATCCCATCGTCGCCCTTTCGAGTCTGGAACATGGATATTGCATGGTCTTTCGCGGCCTTCTCGGAGTCGAAAAACTCCTTGTCCACAATGCTCTGTCTTCCGTACCAGATGACAGTGTAGGCCATTGTTGCTCCCATGCTTTGCGCTAAGCATAGGCGCTTTCGCCTAGAGGATCAAACGCGATAGGCGTTTCCGCATATTTCAAACTGAGACACTACCCGACGCCGGCATGAAGGCGCTGGAGGAGTTCGAGGCCGGCTTCTGGCGCCAGCGATATCCTGCGATCACTCAGAGCTGGCGGCGCAACTGGCAAAACGTCGTGCCATTCTTCGCCTATCCCGAAAGCGTGCGCCGCATCATCTACAGGACGGATGACATCGACAAGCCTGATTTCGACTTTTTCGATTCCTGTTGCGTTTCTTTGTTCGGCTCAGGTGAGCCTGTTTCTTCGTCCCGGCCCACAGGATTTCCCACGCGAGCGTGTCGAGACGCAGTCAAGGCTGGCCGGTGCGATGGCGCCACGGCCGGCTGCGAGGTTTCCAGACGGCGTCGAGCACGGCGCCATTCTGGAGCGGACCGAGGGCGTCGGTCGTGCGCCAGATTTCCTTGTGCTATATTTGTCCGGCACGGACGACCACGTGGCAAAGAGTGGTGCGAGAGGATGAGAGTGCCGCCACGCAGCCGTTA